>NZ_JBFADP010000026.1:0-104974 GCF_040641415.1 Streptomyces sp. NPDC020875
CATACCGCTGGAGTGACGGTCACATCTTCAACAGCCCCGCCGGCGCCTGAGGCGCGAACCGCCCCGCCTGGGCACAGGCAACCCCACACCAGGCGCCCGAGGCGCGAGGCGCGAACAGCCCGCCTGAGCACAGGCAACCCCGGCACCAGGCGCCCCCACTCAGCGCACCCCACAGCGGGAGGCGCCCCCGCGGGAGGCGACCCCGCGACCCTCCGGGAGGGGCCCGCGCGTGGAGCGCGGGGCGTGGGCAGATAGCCTTCGGGCATGACCGTTGCGTTCTTGTCCGGGACCCGCCGCCGGGCCGCTGCCTCCGTCGCCGTCGTCGGCGCCGGGCTCCTCGCCCTCACCGCTTGTGAAAAGCCGACTCCGGTCGCGACTCTGACGATCGGCACGGAGTCGGTGAACACGGAGGCCGCCTGCTACAACGACGGCAAGCCGCTCGCCAAGGACGTGTACGACGAGTGCATGAAGAAGACCGGTAAGACGCTGAAGCTGGATCCGGATCAGCCGCTGCGGATCGGCGTGGACACGGCGATCGCGGAGAACGGCTGGGTGCTCGGGGTGGAGGGCTCGCTCTCGAACGAGGCCGAGGAGTCCACGAAGACGTACCAGTCGATCAACAGCCGCGCGTTCTTCCCGCCGGGTGGCCAGGACGAGCTGCGGCTGCAGATCGTGGAGCTGAAGAACAAGCAGCCGGTCGGTGTCTGGCAGTTCAAGCTGAAGAAGTCGAGCTGATCGCAGTTCTCGCGGTCGGCGACCGGAGGCGGTGAGATGCGCGTACTGGTCGTGACCGCCGTCGCCCCGGAGGCGTCGGCCGTCGTGGCGGGCGCCGGGCCCGGTGTCGAGGTGCTGGCCGGTGGTGTGGGCCCGGCGGCTGTCGCGGCCCGTACGGCGGTGGCGCTGAGCCGGGCCGGAGCGACCGCAGCGGCCGGGGCGCCCCCGTATGACCTGGTGGTCTCCGCCGGTATCGGTGGCGGTTTCGCCCCGCGGGCTCCCGTCGGCTCTCTCGTCGTCGCCGATGTGATCGTCGCGGCGGATCTGGGTGCCGGTACGCCGGACGGCGGCTGGCTGCCGCTCGGTGAGCTGGGTTTCGGCCGGGACCGGTACGAGTCGCCGCGTGAGGTGGCCCGGGAGGTCGCCCGGCTGACGGGCGGGCTGCTGGCTCCGGTGCTGACGGTGTCGTCGGTGACGGGTTCGGCGGCGCGGGCGGCCGAGTTGAGCGGGCGTCATCCGGGGGCTGGTGCGGAGGCGATGGAGGGGTTCGGCGTGGCGGAGGCGGCGGCCGTGTTCGGGCTGCCGGTGCTGGAGGTCCGGGCGGTCTCCAACGCGGTCGGTCCCCGGGACCGGGGCGCCTGGCGGATCAAGGACGCGCTGGCGGCGCTGGAGGAGGGTTTCCGGCGGCTGCGGCCCCTTTTCGACGGCCCGGCCCCGGCGCTCCTGTCACCGGCCCCGGGGCCACTGGCACAGGACGGGCTTTCACCGGCCGAGGAGAGCTGATGGACATCGCGTACTCCCCCTGCCCCAATGACACCTTCGTCTTCGACGCGTGGGCCCACGGCCGGGTGCCGGGCGCGCCGCCGCTGGATGTGACGTTCGCGGATATCGATATCACCAACGGGATGGCCGAGCGGGGCGAGGGCACGGTCCTGAAGGTGTCGTACGCGGTGTTGCCCTGGGTCCTGGACGAGTACGCGCTGCTGCCGTGCGGCGGGGCGCTGGGGCGCGGCTGCGGCCCCTTGGTGCTGACCCGTCCCACGGACGTCTCGGGTGGCGGGATCCGTACGGCCGCCGACCTCGCGGGGCGTACCGTCGCGGTGCCGTCGGAGCGGTCGACGGCGTATCTCCTGTTCCGGCTCTGGGCGGCGGACCGGGTGCCCGGCGGGGTCGGGGAGGTCGTGGTGCTGCCGTTCCACGAGATCATGCCCGCCGTGCGGGACGGTGTGGTGGACGCCGGTCTGGTGATCCACGAGGCGCGGTTCACGTACCAGGAGTACGGGCTGACGCGGCTGGCCGATATGGGTGAGCACTGGGAGGAGACGACCGGGCTGCCGATCCCGCTGGGCGCGATCATCGCGAAGCGGTCGCTGGGCGCGGAGCGGCTGCGGCTGCTGGCGGAGTCGGCGCGGGCGTCGGTCCGGATGGCCTGGGACGACCCGGAGGTGTCGCGGCCGTATGTCCGGGAGCACGCTCAGGAGATGGATCCGTCGGTCGCGGACCGGCATATCGGCTTGTATGTGAACGAGTTCACGGCGGATCTGGGCCCGAACGGCTATGCGGCGGTACGGGGGCTGCTGACCCGGGCGGCGGCGGAGGGGCTGGTCCCGGCGCTGGCACCGGGGGCGCTGGACTTCCCGTAGCCCCGGAGGACGGGAGCGGGGGGCGCGCGGGGGCGCGCGGCACAGAAACGGCCGAGGGGCTTGTACCGCCCCTCGGCCTCGGTGCGCCGGGCTCACCCGATCAGGGGAGCGACCCGGGTGACGGCCGTACCGTCACAGTGTCGGCGGGACGCCGGTCGTACCGGTCGTCGGACGCCGCGGCGGTCGAACGCCGCCGAACCCCGGTCAGACGTCGAGCTGGTCCGCCACCGCCCGCAGCATGCCCGCGATCTTCGCGCCGTGCGCCTTCTCGGGGTACCGGCCGCGTTCCAGCTGCTGGGTGACGTTTTCGAGGAGGGTGGTCAGGTCCTGGACGATCGACGCCAGCTCGTCCGGCTTGCGCCGCTGGGCGGCGGCGACGGAGGGCGTCGGGTCGAGTACGACGACAGAAAGCGCCTGGTCTCCGCGCTGACCTGCGACGACACCGAATTCCACCCGCTGGCCGGGCTTCAGCGAATCGACTCCGTCGGGCAGCACTGACGAGTGCACGAAGACGTCGCCGCCGTCGTCGCGGGAGAGAAAGCCGAAGCCCTTCTCGCTGTTGAACCATTTGACTTTGCCGGTAGGCACGTCTGTCCTCGTCCTTGTACTCGTCGGGGCGTTTCGTCGGGCGCGGGCGCGCCACGAAGACTCGGGAAGCTGTTCGGGAAACTGTAGGGAACTGTAGAAAACGCAGAGCCCTGAGGAAACTCGGTAAAAACAGCAAACTCGGTGAAAAACGGTCCGGATAGCAGTACGGCGGGTCGCCCGACCCGCACCACACCCCAGGCTAATGGTCCAGGGGCTGGTGACAAGACGTCGCCGAACGGTTCGTCCCCGCCGGGAACTACCCTGGCCGGATGACTGCTACTCCTTCCGCGCCGGGGGACGGGCTCGTCCGGGCCGGCGCGATCGTCTTCGTCATCGGCGCGGTGGCCACCCTGATCACCTTCGTCCCGATGTTCCTGGGAACGGATCCCTTCCCGCCCGTGGCCTATGCCGTCTGCATGCTGATGGGGGTCGGTTTCGCGATCGCGGGCGCGGGGGTGTTCCGGTCGATCGCGGCGCAGCGGCGGACGGCGAAAGCGGTGACGGACTGACCGGGCCGCTTCTTCGGCCGGATCAGGCGGTACGGCCGGTACCGGCGGCCCGGCCCGGATCGAGCGGCCCGGCCCGGATCAGGCGGTACGGGCGGTACGGGCCCGCAGCTCCGGGGCGTGCTCCCGGAGCCAGCCGGGGAAGGCGGTCAGATCGTCGAGCACCACATCGGCTCCCGCTTCGAGCAGGTCGGCGGCGGAGCAGGGGCCGGTGGGGACGGTGACGGCCAGCGCCCCGGCGGTCCTGGCGCCGCGGACGTCCCCGGTGTGGTCGCCGACGTACGCGGTGGCGCCGTACTCGCGCAGGGCTTCCGCCTTGCCCTCGGCCCAGAGCCAGCCGATCACCGCGTCCGGGGCGATGCCGAGGTGCGCGAGGTGCAGTTTGGCGTTGGGTTCGTGTTTGGCGGTGACGACGACGGACCGTCCGCCGTGCTCCCGGACGGCGCGTACGGCGTCGTGGGCGCCGGGGAGGGCGCGGGTGGGCTCGATGGCGTACTCGGGATAGATCTCCCGGTACCGGTCCGCCGTGGCCTGGATCCGGTCGTCGGGGAACCAGTGCGCCAGCTCCTGCTCCAGCGGCGGCCCGAGCCGGGTCACGGCGAGATCGGCGTCGATCGGTACCCCGGTCTCCTCGGAGAGCCGGACGTAGGTCGCGTGGATCCCGGGCCGTGAGTCGATCAGGGTCATGTCGAGGTCGAATCCGACGGTGAAGGCGTACGGAGCGTGCGAGCCGTCCGAGGCGTACGGGCCGTCCGCCGGGCCGGAAACGGGGTCCTGGGCGTCCATGGTCCCCATTCTGCCTGTTCACGCCGTACGCCGTACGGGCCGGTCCCGGCAGGACCGGCCCGACCCGTACGGCGGCTCGTATGACGGGGCCGCTACGGCGCGACCCGTACGACGGGGCCGTCAGGCGCGGCGCCCCAGCAGCTCCGCGACCCGGCTGATGTCGTCGTCGCCGTGGCCCAGCCCGATGGCGCGGCGGGTGACGCCCTCCACGGCGCGCATGATGCTCGCGTCGATGCCGTGGGCCTCGGAGGCGTGGATGATGTGGGCCATCGTGGAGGCGGACGAGGTCATCGGGTTGATGACGGCGGTGTGGGTGCCGTCGTCCAGCGCGATCGCGGCCTCGTCGAAGGAGGGCGGCAGGATCTTCCCGATGCCCTGGGCGAACGGCGCCAGTTCCCGGCCGCTGATGCCTTCGGCGCGGGCGATGGCCAGGGCGTGCATATAGCCGGTCATCGAGGTCCACCAGATGTCCAGCAGGGCGATGTCGAAGGCCGCGGCCCGGCCGATGTCCTCGCCGAGGTGGGTGTGGCCGCCGTCCAGCGCGTCGAGGACGGGCTTGTGCTCGGCGTACAGCTCCGCCGGGCCGCTGTAGAGGAAGACGCCGTCCGGGGTGCCGACGACGGTGGTCGGCACCATGATCGCGCCGTCGAGGTAGCGGACACCGTGCTCGGCGGCCCATTCCCCGGCCTCCCGGGCCCGGGCGGGCACGTCGGCGGAGAGATTGACGACGGTACGTCCCTTGAGCGCGGCGGTGACCTCGGGACGCCGCAGGATCGCGTCGGTGGCGTCGTAGTCGACCACGCAGACCACGATCAGCTCGTTCGCCGCGACGGCCTCCTCGGGGGAGGTGGCGGCGACCGCGCCCGCCGCGGCCAGCTCACGGTCCCGGCCCGGGGTGCGGTTCCAGACCGTGGTGGCAACCCCGGCCTTCAGAAAGGCGGCGGCCAGGGCCCGGCCCATCGGGCCGAGGCCGATCACCGTGACGGCGTTGCCGGTGGTGGTTCGGGTCTTCGCGGACATGCTTCAGCTCCGTACAGAATAGAAAGGAATGAATCGGTGAAGGGGGTTGGTGACGATGCCGCGTACGCGGGCGCAGGATCCGGATGTGTGCGGGGTGACCGCCGCGATCGCGGTGATCGACGGCAAGTGGAAGACGGCCCTGCTGTGGGCGCTCGAATCCGGTCCGCACCGGCCGGGTGAGCTGCGCCGGATACTGCCGGGGATCTCCGAGAAGGTGATGACTCAGGCGCTGCGCGAAATGGAGTCCGACGGGCTGGTCGACCGCGAGGTGCACGACGTACTGCCGCTGAAGACGGTCTACTCCCTGTCCGAATTCGGAGTGGAACTCTCCGAGGCGCTGGCCCCGGTCGCGGACTGGGGTCATCGCCGCCTGGACAAACTGGCCGAACAGCGGTCCGCCGCCGCCGACCGGGCGGTCTCCTAGCTCATCTCGTCTCTCCTCGTTCCGGTCGGATCACCCGGTCCCGCGCGTCGCGTCGCACCATCAGACTCCCCCGGCGGGCGGGCGCTGCCAAGTACCCACAAAAAGGTGGCTACTCGCGGGCCCGGAGGCGGTCGGCGCCGGATACCTTGCGGGGGCGCAGCAGTACGGCGGCCAGGGTCGCGGTGGCGGCGAGCCAGGCGGCCGCGATCGCCGAGACAACGGTGAAGCCCTGGTCGTACGCGTACCGGGCGGCGTCCCGTACGGCGTCGGCGGTCGCGGGCGGGAGCCCCGTAAGGATGCTCTCGGCGGCGGTGAACGACTCTCCGACGGCGGCCCGCTCCCCCGGGTCGAGGCCGGGGACGGACGGTACGGCGTCCCGGTAGACCAGGGCCACGACGGTGCCGAAGACGGCGACACCGAGCCCGGCGCCGAGTTCGAACGAGGTCTCCTGGATCGCCGCCGCCTCCCCGGAGCGTTCGGGGCGGGCCGCGCCCATGATGGTGTCGGCGCCGAGGGTCATCACGATCCCGGCGCCGTATCCGGCGGCGAGCAGTGCCGGGAGCAGGGTGACGGGGTAGTGGGCCGGGTCGCCGCCGGCGGCGATCACCGCGTAGGCGAGGGCGAAGAGCAGCAGCGCCCCGGTGAGCGCCCGGCGGTTGCCCCAGCGGGCCGCCACCCGGGGCGCGGTGACGGCGCCGACGGCGTTGGCGGCGGCCAGCGGCATCAGGGCGAGACCGGCGCGCAGGGGGCTGTAGCCACCGGCCTGCTGAAGCCACTGGGTGAGGAAGAAGAGCAGGGCGACATAGCCGCCGAAGCAGCCGATCACACAGAGGGTGGCGGTGGAGAAGCGGCGCTCGGCGAAGAGGGAGAAGTCCAGCAGGGGCTCGTCCAGGCGCCGTTGGCGGCGGACGAAGACGTAGAGCAGGGCCGTGCCGCCGAGGGCGGTGACGAGGAACGCGGTAGTGACCTCGGTATGTTCGCCGAACTCCTTGAGCGCGTAGACGACGGCCGCGAGTCCGGCCACGGAGAGCAGCACGCCGATCAGGTCCCAGCGGCGGGGTACGGGGTTCCTCGACTCCGGGATCACCCGCGCGCCCACGGCGAGCAGTACCGCGACGACGGGCACGTTGACCAGGAAGACCGCGCCCCAGCCCCACCGTTCGGAGACCAGACCGCCGATCAGCGGACCGAGGGTCGCGCCGACGCTGTGCGCGGAGGTCCAGATCCCGATCGCGAGGGCCCGTTCGCGGGCGTCGGCGAAGGTGACCCTGATGATCGCCACCGTGGACGCCATGATCATCGCGGCGCTGACGCCGAGGGCCGCGCGGGCGGCGATGAGCTGCCCGGTGGAGGCCGCGAAGGCACACACCGCCGAGGCCAGCCCGAACGCGGCGAACCCGCCGAGGACCATCCGCCGCCGCCCGATCCGGTCGCCCAGGGTGCCGCAGGTGACCAGGAGGGCGGCGAGCGCCAGCGAATACACATCGACGATCCACAGCACCTCGGTGGGGCCGGGCCGCAGATCCCGGCTGACGGCGGGCACGGCGACGTGCAGCACGGTGAGATCGATCCCGGCCAGGAACAGCCCGCCCGCCGCCACGGCCAGTACGGTCCACCGCCGGGGCGACGAGGAGATCGGCGGGTCCGGCTCCGCCGGGGGGAATGCCGGTGCTTTCGTATCCCTGTCCGTCATACGCTCCATCTCAGGAGGTATGAACTCCCCCGACAAGTACGGTCTTATCTGTCCCCTACTGTCATTCCGTATAGCAATGGAGGTCAGCGGTGCGCACCAGGACGGAAGAGAATCCGGATTACTGCGCGATCGAGTCCGCCATGGAGGTTCTGGGGGGCCGCTGGAAACTGGCGATCCTCAAACAACTGACCCCCGGCACCCTCCGCTTCGGCGAACTCGGCCGCGCGCTTCCGGCCATCACCCCGCGCATGCTGACCCGCCAGCTCCGCGAACTGGAGACCGACGGCCTGGTGACCCGTACGGTCTACCGAGAGGTCCCGCCCCGGGTGGAGTACACCCTGACCGACGCCGCGCACCGACTCGACGCGATCATGAGCCAACTGGACACCTGGGGCCGCTGGTACCGGGACACGGTCCGCCCCGGCGACGCGGAGCGCGTGACCTAACGAACCCTCAGGCGCGGCGCACCCCGGTAACTCCGCCCATGAGCCGGGCGGGGAGGACCACACGGGCGCGGTCGTAGAGGTCCCGGGCATACGGGTTCCCGGTGTGCGGCCGGATGAGCCGCATCATGGTCTGCATCCCTGTATCGACCCGACCGGACTGAACAAGCGGATACTCAGCCAGTGCCGCCTTCCAGTCATGGCAGGCGGCTTCGAGATGCCCGAGCCTGAACTGACGCTCGGCGAGCATCGCATTGTGCCGGACACGAGAGCGCCGATAGACGGACCTGCGCAGCTGACTCGACTGGCTCAGGGACTCCACAGACCCCTTGACGTCCTTCAGCGCCAGGCGCATCTCGGCGATGTGAAAGTTCAGGGCTGCGGCGTCGTACCTCCCGATGGCGGGCAATTGGCTGTCGGCGCGGCTCAGAGCCTGCTCGGCCTCGTTCATCTGCCGCAACGCCCCTGTTCTGTCACCGGTCATGGCCGCCGCGTGGGCCTGCTGTCCGACCAGGAAGGCGCGCATCCGGGGTCCGGCGGCAGGGGACGCGGCAGCGGCGGCGTTCGCCAGGTCAAGCGCTTTGGAGCCGTGTCCCAGCCCTGCGGCCTGGACGCTCATTCCTCGTAGCGTCGTGCAGTAGGTGAGGTGGTCCTCCGCCCCACCCGCGAATTCCAGCGCCTTCACGTAGTACTGCTGTGCCAGCCCGTGCAGTCCCTCGTCCACCGCCATGTATCCGGCGAGATAACAGAGGTCCGAGGCTGCGGACATCATGGCCTTACGGACCTCGGGCCGGGCATCGGCACGTAACGCCTCGGCGACGGTGTTCACCAGGATCGTGGCGGCGAGCGGACGCGCGTGCCGACCGCCGAACTGATCGTCCAGGTCCGACACCCGGTCGGTCATGGACCGGACCATTTCCACATCCGACATCCCGATCCGCGCGGACCGGCCCGTCTTCAGCGCCTCCGCCCGCCCGACCACGTCCGGCCACCCCGGCACGGCCAGCGCCACCGAGAAGAGGCCGACCCCCAGGATTCCGCGACGCGACGAGTCCATGTCCTGTCTGCCCAACTCGATCAGCCCCTCCACCAAGTCGACCTCGGTATCCGGTTGCCCGTTTCGGGGGGCGGGGAAGCCTGCTTCGGTGTATGTCACATGCCGATTGAGCCGCCGGGACAGGGCCTCCACGACGCAGCGGCGTGCCCTCTCCCGGGGAATCGTGCCGCCGAGCCAATGCGTGACGGCGGACTCGTCGTAACGAAGCCGAGTGTTCAGCTCCGTACCGATCTGGTTCGTCGCACGGGCCAGTTGAGCGTAGGTCCAGCCGGATTCACGAAGCAGCCGTTCCAGCCCGGTGTTCGATTCTCGCTTGGCCATGTTCACGACCTTCACTCAGGCGTTTTCAGGGTTTTCAAGTGCCGCGCACGAGAACGCGCTTCCGCTCAGAGTAGCCACGCAGTTGCTTGGAGCGAGGGGAGATCGACAATCGCTCTCCCGGCCCGAGGAAAGAGTTAAATCATGAACGAAATGCCGGCCCCCGGGGCGGGCCTGGACGGGGTGCGCGGGGCGTTGGACGTGTTGGGGTGCTGGCGGCTACGGGAGTGGTCGGTGGTGGCGCGGTTCGCTGGGCGGGTGGGGCCGTTGGTGCGGGAGGCGTATACGGCTTCCGTGGTGGCGGAGGCACTGCCCGGGTACATCCGGGCCGGGCTGGGGTGGTGTGTCGCGGATTCCCTCGCCCTGGGGCGGACCTGGCCGCACGGGGAACGGGCCGAGGAGTACGGGCCCCGGCTCGCCGACCTGTGCGTGGACGTGGCGTACTTCGCCGCACTCTGCGACCCCGCCGGGGCCGCGCGCTGGCCCGAGGCCGATCCGGACCGGACCCGGGACGCCGAAGTCGCCGAGGGATTACTGCGGCAGTGGGCCGAACTCCCGGCCGCCTGGCGGGCGGCCGTACTGCGGGACCTCCACCACGGGGCCCGTACCCGCGACCCCGCCCGGCCCACCCTCGCCGAGGCGCTGGCCGAAGCCGCCACGTACACGGAGAAGGGCGAGCCTCCGCCGTTTCCGCCGTACGCAGCCCTGCGCGGCGTCGACGCGCCCGAACTCGCCCAGCGCCTCCGCAGACTCCCCCGCGACTGGCGGACCGAAGCCTTCCGCCGGATCGCCGCCGGAGCCGACCCCCTGGCCGTGGAGGCCGACGCCCGCAAGGCGATCCGTACCACCGTCACCTGAAACGCCCGAACAGCAGAGCGCCCCGACAGGACCGCGCCAACGGTCACCGCCGGGGCTTGCCGATCAGCTTGCACAAGGAGCTGAACGACCGTGATCGACCCTATCCTTCGCGTACTCGCGGGGGTCTTACGATTCCTCGTCCCGGCCCGACCGGAACCGGTCCCACTCACCGTCCCGGCGCCACCCCCCGACCCCTGGCGCAGACCGTGGACCAGCCCCACCAAGGAGCAGGCCCAAGCCGTCCTTCGCGCCCGTGAGCAGGCCCGGCGGCGGCGGAGGCTCTACATCGTGCCGCCGGGCGCCCATCTGCCCCTCCCGCCCGGGCACCCGCGCCGATGACGCCCGACGGACTCACCCGGGCCGTCCCGCCCCCGGCCGACAGCCCCTGTGTGGTCTGCGGACGGGTCTCCCCCGCCGCCGTCGAGGTCGGCTACCGCGAGGACTCCGTCCGCTACGCCTGTCCGCAGCACGCCACCTGCGCCGCCCTCGGGCCCGTACCGGACGAGCTGAGTTTCGTCCGGTACGGGGCTATCTCCGTGCCCCTTTGAACCACAGCGCCGCCCCGAACAGGACCGCCGAAGCGAGCCAGGCCGGGAGGCTGTCGGAGGGGTGGAGGGGGAGCGCCCACCAGTAGGGGTCCCCCGGGTCGGCGATCAGGAGGGTGAGGAACAGGGCTCCGAGGGCGGTGAACGTCGCGCCCGTCGCATGGGTGAGGCGGTGAGCCAGGACCGCGACGGCCAGCAGGAGCAGGGTGTTGCGGGGGACGGCGAGGCCCACCAGCGGCGCGGCCGGATGGGTCAGGGCGCCTGTGAGGAGGAGGGCCGCCGCGTCCAGGGTGCGGACGGGGGCGACGGCGGTGGCCTCCGCCTCGGGGATGCCTCGGTCGAGGCAGTACATGACGGCGGCGACGACGATCAGCGGGGCCAAGTGGTCGAGCCTGGCCCCGGTCGTACCACCGGAGAGGCTGGGGACGGGGAGTTCCAGGGCGCCCGCCGTCCGGCAGACCAGGACGAGGGCGAGCAGCGCCGGGGGCACCGCCCACCAGCGGCGGACGGTGGTGGCGTAGCGGTTCACCGTACGAGGTCCTTCTGGCAGCGGAGACCGGTCGTGGCGGCCCGCTCGAACCAGTCGGCCTGTTGGGGTGCGGGGAGTTCCCGGACGCGCTGGACCTCGGTCCAGTCGTCGTACGACAGGCTGCCCTGCGCATCGGGGTCGGGCAGGCCGATCACCAGTGCGGCCCAGGCCCTGGCCCGTTCTCCGGGGATCCGGCATTCCCCGGGCCCGGCGTGGGCGTGGGCCGTACCGACGGCGGCGGCGTCGGCCAGGTCGTCGGCGTACGCGGTGTGCAGGGGCCAGACACCGGGGCCGAGGGGCAGTTCGTCGGAGGCGACGCGGAGTTCCCGGGGCATGGGAACACCGACGGCCTCCAGTTCGTGGAGGGGGCCGATCAGTTGTCGGCGGTCGTACGCGGTGTCGCCCGGGTACTCCGGCGGGACGCAGAGCCGGGGCTCGGCGCCGACGCAGCGGAGGGCGACGTCACGGGGCTTGAACGGGGTCTGGTAGCCCCAGTCCAGGACCAGGGCGCGGCCGGTGAGGAAGGTGACTGCGGCGACGGCGAGCGCCACGGCGGCCTGCCAGGGGCGGCGGCGGGCCCCGGTCAGGGCGACGGCGGCGAGCGCGAAGCCCGCGACGACGAGCCAGGGCACGGTGTAGGCGCCGGACACCTGGATATCGGTGATGTTCGAACTGACGTCGACCGCGCCGCCGAGATGGCGGATGTACGGATTGCCCGTCGACTGGGGTACGGCCATCCAGACCCAGCAGCCGATCGCGGCGACGGGCGCGGCGAGGGCGCGCGGGAGGAGGATTCCGAGGGTCCAGCCGATCACCAGCCAGCCCGCGGGCAGCAGCACCAGATGGGCCGTGGCGAGCAGGCCCGCGGCTTCGCCGGGCCAGACCCCGACCGTGATGCGGGCCAGGAAGAGGGCCACCAGGGAGAGGGCGAGCTGGAGGGCGAGGACGGGGGAGGCGGCCTGGAGGAACCGGCGGACCGGGCCCCGGGCGGCGCTGCCGCGGACCGCGCCCAGCAGCCGGTCGCGGCCCGCCTCCCAGGCGGCGGCCCCGGCCACGGCGGGGGTGATCGCCAGGACGCCGTACGCGGCGGCTTCGCCGGACTCCACGGCGTACCGCGACGACTTCACGAACACGGAGTCGTTCACGTACAGGATGGTGTAGATCAGCGCCGGGGAGGCGATCCAGGGGATGGCCGAGCAGCGGATCTGGGCCCGGGTGATCATTCGGCGGCCTCCAGTAACGAGGCGTAGGCGCTCTCCAGTCTGCGGTCGGCGGCGGTGCCCGGGCGGGCGTTCGCGGCGAAGTCCGGGACGGTGCCGCGGAATCGGGGGCGGCCGGATTCGAGGACGACGACCTCGTCGAACGCCTCGTCCAGATCGCCGATGTCATGGGTGGAGACGATGACCTGGACCGTGCCGCGCAGGGAGGCCAGCAGATCGAGGAAGCGGCGGCGCTGCCGCGGGTCGAGCCCGGCGGTGGGTTCGTCGAGGAGCAGCAGTTCGGCTTCGTGGACGAGTGCCTGGGCGATGGCGACACGCTGGCGCTGGCCGCCGGAGAGCCGGTCGACCTTGTCGTTCAGCCGGTCGGTGAGGCCGACGCGTTCGATCGCGTGGGGCGCGGCCCGCCAGGCGTCGCGTTCCCGCAGGCCCTTCAGCCAGCCGATATACGCGACATGTTCGCGGCAGGTCATCCCGGGCAGGAAACCGGGCCGCTGCGGCAGCCAGGACGCCCGGCGCCGGAACTCCTTCGCCTGGCGGCGGACCCCGAGGTCGAACTCCTGGTAGTGGACGGCGCCCTGCTGTGGTCTGACGGCCGCCGCGCCGAGGGAGAGGAGGGTGCTCTTCCCGGCGCCGTTGGGTCCGAGGAGCACGGTATGCCCGGTCGAGAAGTCCAGATCGAGCCGGTCGAGCACCGGCCGGTCCCTTCGGGAGTATCGAAAGGTGCAGGACCGGTACTGCAAGGGCATGGGGAATCCTCTGCGACGGTTCGGGACGTTCGGGGAGCTTCGGGAAGGGTCGGGAAGGGTCGGCGGGGAGTTTTCCGGCCGTCACGGGGAAAGCGGTGATCCGGACCGGCCGACGGGGAATGTAGCGGCGACTGTCGCGTACCGGGCGATTTCATCGCGGAACCCGGACGCGGACGATTCCATTCCATGACATCGGCGGTACGGAGGGGTTGTCGCCCGGCCATTCGATGGCCGGTGATATTCCGTTTGCCGCCCTGTTGTTTCAGGCCGCACCGACAATGGTTCCGTGCGGTGTTCGAGCGGTACGGCGATCACGGTGACGACGACTGGAGGACCTGGTGAGTACGGAGAACGGAACGGACGGCGGCGTACGGGAGTGGCTGCGCGGGCTTGAGGTGTTCGCGGGGCCGCTGGCGGAGTTCGTGCCGGAGGAGGCGCCGGAGGATCCCGTGGAGCTGTTCCTCGGCTGGCTGCGGGAGGCCGTCGACGCCGGGGTGCCCGAGGCGCACGCGATGACCGTCTCCACCGTGGGGGACGACGGGGTGCCCGACGCGCGGGTGCTGATCGTGAAGAACGTGGATGCCCGGGGGTGGCAGTTCGCGGGGTACGCGGAGAGCCCCAAGGGGCGGCAGCTCGGCGGGCGGCCCGCCGCCGCGCTCACCTTCTACTGGCCGCTGCTGGGACGGCAGGTGCGGGTACGCGGCCCGGTGGAGGCGGCGTCCGCCGGGGAGAGCGCGGCCGATCTGCTGGCCCGGTCGGCGTCCGCGCGGGCCGAGGTGCTGATGGGGCGGCAGAGCGAGCGGCTGGACGATGTCGCCGAGCGGGAGCGGGAGTTCGCCTCGGCGCTGGCCCGGCTGGCGGCGGAACCGGAGCTGGTCAGTCCCGGGTGGACGCTCTACACCGTGCGGGCGACATCCGTGGAGTTCTGGCAGGCGGACAAGGACCGGCTGCACACCCGGCTGCGGTACGAGCGCACCGGCCCCGACGCGGGCTGGCGGCGGCACCGGCTCTGGCCCTGACCCGGGGGGCGCCGACAGCTCAGGCGGTCGTCGCCGTACGGACTCCCAGCGCCACCAGCACCGTACCGGCGACGCGGGCGATCCAGAGCCGGATCCGCGGGGTGTCGATCGCGCCGCGCGCCCCGGCGACGACCGACGCCCAGAACAGCAGCCAGCCCAGCACCACGATCACATGCGCCACGGACAGCGCCGCGATCTGGGGCGGCAGCGGGCGGCCCGCGGTGAGGAACTGCGGGACCAGCGTCAGATAGACCCAGGCGGCCCTGGGGTTGAGGAGATTGGCGAACAGGCCCTGACCGAAGGAGCCGAGCCGGTTCCACGGCAGCTTCGGCCGGGGCCGGTCCTCCGGCGGGACGGCGGACCGGCGGGCCGAACGCCAGGTACTGACACCGAGCCAGACGAGATAGAGCCCACCGACGATCTTCACCACGGTCAGCGCGCGGGCCGACGACATCACCAGGGCCGAGAGCCCGACGGCGGCGAAGGTGGCGTGGATCAGGAGACCGCACGCGGTACCGAACGCGACGCGGACACCGTCGGCCCGCGTTCCGGCAATGACCTGCTGGGTGACGAGGGTGAAGCTGGTGCCCGGGGTGAGGGTGACCGGGACGATCGCGATGACGAATCCGAGCAGTTGGTGCCATTCCATGGGGCCGAGGGTAGAGACCGGGGCCGTACGAAGGCCCTGTCAGAGGGCCGGGACCGTACGAAGCCCTGTCAGCGGGGCCGGGCCGGGCGCCGGGGCCGGGGTCGGGGTCCGGCGCCGGTTTGGGGTCGAGGTCCGGCGCCGGTCAGGGTCCGGGCCCGCGGCCCGAAGCCCCACCCCGCGTCACACCCGGCGCGCTCGCCACACCAGATACAGCGCCGAGGCGATCGCCGCGCCCCGCAGGACCCAGGGGCCCGACTCCACGAAGGCGTCGCGCATCGCCTCGTCGGGCAGGGGATCGCCCCAACGACCCGTGGCGCGGCCCCAGAGCCAGAGGATTCCCGCCGCGACCGCCGTGCCCGGGATGCCGAGGACCGCGATCTTCGTCTGTACGGGGCCGAGCCTGCGGGAGCCGTACGCGATCAGCCAGCCGGCGGCCAGCGCGATCCAGGAGCCGAAGATCGCACCGCCGATCAGCAGCAACGCGGCGACCAGCAGTATCGGGCTGCCCAGCCCGGCCGCGACGGCGACGGCCGCCGCCTTCTCGGGGTCCTTGGCGCGGCGGGAGAGCAGCCGGGGCAGCAGACCGGGCCGCGGGGGCTCCTGCTCCTCGCCGTCACCGTCGCCGTCTGGTTCGTCGCCGTCGGCTTCGGCGTCCTCCTCCGTCTCCTCGTCCTCGCGCGGCGGGCGCAGTATTTCGGGGATCTCGACGCCGCCCGTGAAGCCGCCGACCCGTTCGCCCGCGCCGAAGGGTCGCGGTTCGACGCTCCACCATTCGCCGTCGCCGGTGAGGTCGGGGCCGGAGCCGGTGGAGGGGCCGAGTTCGTCCAGGCCCGCGAGATGGGGCGGGAGACCCGGCGGGGACGGCGGCGGCGGTACGGCGGGGGCGGCGCGGTCCTTACGGGGGCGGGGGATCAACTTCCGTACGCGCTGGGCCGGGAGAAGGGCCTTCCCGAACACGGACCCGGCCCCGGAGCCGGAGTCGGCCCCGGACTCGGACCCGGAGCCGGAACCGTGCGTGGAACCGGGCGCGGGACGCCGCGGCTCCTGGGCGTCCGCGCCCGCCCGGGGAAAGACGGTCGCGCCCGGCGGCGCGGCGCGCGGCGGAGTATCGGCCGCCTGGTCCACGACCTCGGCGGGCGTACCGAGGCGGCCGAGGATCCGCCGTACCGAAGCCGGGGTCTCGGCGGTCGTCCGCGCGCGCTCCCGTTCGATCTCGCCGCGGAGCGACGCCACCAGCTCCATCCGCGCCCCGGAGGAGAGTTGGCGCTGCTGGGCGAGGTCGCCGACCCGGCTCAGATAGTCGTAGACGAGCTGTTCGCTCTCGATCCCCACGGACGGTTCCCCTCGCGTGCTCCCCGGACCGGACCGGCCCGGTGACAACACCGGTCACGATCCCAGCACGACGGTAGCGCGGCCCGGGGACCACAGCGACTACCGTGGGGCGGATGGGGACGAAGCCCGAGGTACCGCACGGCACGCACCAGGCCGATCCGTACGACGAACCGACCGGTGCGCCCGGTGGGGCCGCCGCCCAAACCACCGACGCGGACGTCACCGGTGCACCCCGTGACGAACAGGCGCGCGGCGGCCCCCGCACGCTCGCCGAGGCGCTGCGCGCCGGTGCGGACACCGAACTGGCCGCCCTGCTGCGGGCCCGCCCCGATCTGCTGAACCCCGTCCCGGGCGATCTGACGCAGCTCGCCACCCGCGCGGGCACCCGGGCGTCCGTGGTCCGCGCGCTCGAACGGCTCGACCGGTTCGCCCTCCAGACGGCGGAAGCGCTGGCGGTGGCGCCGGATCCCGCGTCGTACGAGACGCTCCTCGGACTGCTCACCGGCGACGACGGCGACACCGGTATCACCAGCAACACCGACTACGCCGACACCGCGGAGGCCGCTGAAACTGAAGGGGAGCGGATCGCCGCCGCCCTGCCCGGCGCCGTCGCGGCGCTGCGCACCCGGGCCCTGGTGTGGGGCGGTGACGACCGGCTGCGGCTGGTCCGTACGGCCCGGGAACTGCTCGCCCCGTCGCCCGCCCGCCCCTCCCCCACCGGGCTCGGCCCGACGGTCGCCGAGGCCACGTCCGGGATGTCCCCCGGGCGGCTCCAGGAGATCGTCACGACGGCCGGGCTGCCGACGACCCACGACCCGGTGTCGGCGGTCGCGGCGCTGACGGCGCTCTTCACGGACCACACGCGGATGTCCGCCCTGCTCGACACGGCCCCGCCGGAGGCGTCGGCGGTACTCGACCGGCTGGTGTGGGGCCCGCCGTACGGGGAGATCACCGCCGATCCCACGCCGCCGGTGCGCTGGCTGCGGGACCGGGGGCTGCTGCTGCCCGCGTCGCCCCGCACGGTCGTCCTGCCGCGCGAGGCGGCGCTGCATCTGCGGGCGGGCCGGGCGCACCGGACCGTGGAGCCCCGGCCGCCGGAGCTGGTCCCCGCCGCGTCCGTACTGGCGGCCCGTCCACAGGTTGTGGACGGCGCGGCGGCCGGACAGGCGCTGACGGCGCTCTCCACGGTCGAGGACCTGCTCCAGGAGTGGCACGAGGGCGGCCCGCAGGTGCTGCGCGCGGGCGGGCTCTCGGTCCGGGACCTGAAGCGGACGGCGGTCGCGCTGGACGCTACGGAGCCGGTGGCCGCGTTCTGGCTGGAGCTGGCGTACGCGGCGGGGCTGGTCGCGCCGGACGGCGAGGCGGACGAGGCATTCGCGCCGACGCCCGCGTACGACAGCTGGCTGGAGCTGCCCGCCGCCGACCGGTGGGCCCGGCTGGCGGGCGCCTGGCTCACGGCCACCCGGACGGCGGGCCTCGTCGGCTCCCTCGACGGAAAGGGCCGTACGCTCGCCGTCCTGGGCCCCGGTCTCGACCGGTCCGCCGCGCCGGAGGTACGCCGCCGGGTGCTGGCGCTGATCGGCGCGCTGCCGCCCGCGACGGCGCCCACCCCGGAGAGCGTGCTGACCCGGCTGCGCTGGGAGCATCCTCTGCGGGGCGGGGACGGTGGCTCGTACGGCGGTACGACCACGGGGGCCGCCGGGTCCGCGCCCGACGGCCCCGGGTCCGATCTGCGGAGCCGGATCGCGGTCTGGACCCTCGCCGAGGCGGAATACCTGGGCGTCACCGGCCGCGGGGCCCTGTCGAGCCACGCCCGCGCCCTGCTGGACCTGCCGGCCGGGGCCGTAGACGCCGCCGCGCCGGGTACGGACACCGCCCCCGGCCCGGCCCCCACCGCCCCCGTCCCGGACGACCGCCTCCGCGCCGCCGCCGAAACGCTCGCGCCGCTGCTGCCCGTGCCGCTCGACCACGTACTCCTCCAGGCCGACCTGACCGCCGTCGCCCCCGGCCCCCTCCAGCGCCCGCTCGCCGAGACACTGGCCGTACTCGCCGATGTCGAGTCCAAAGGCGGGGCGACCGTCTACCGCTTCACCCCCGGCTCCGTACGCCGGGCCCTCGACGCCGGGCGCACCGCCTCCGAGCTGCACACCTTCCTCAACACCCACTCCAGGACCCCGGTCCCGCAGCCGCTGGGCTATCTGATCGACGACGTGGCCCGCCGCCACGGCCATCTCCGGGTCGGCGCCGCGTCCTCCTACGTCCGCTGCGACGACGACGCGCTCCTCGACGAGATCGCCGCCGACAAGCGCTCCGCCGGACTGGGCCTGCGGCGGCTCGCGCCCACCGTCCTCGCGTCGGCCGTCGACCCGTCGACACTGCTCGGCGGATTGCGGTCGATGGGGTACGCCCCGGCCGCCGAGTCCGCCGAGGGCGATGTCCTGATCGCCCGCGCCCACGCCCGCCGCACCCCGCCCCGGACACCCCCGGCACCCCAGCCGGAGGGCCCGCCGGTCCCGGACGCGACCCTGCTCGGCGCGGCGGTACGGGCGATCCGCGCGGGCGACCTCGCGGCCACCATCAGCCGCAAACCGGCACCCCCCGCGACCGCCGACGCCGACCGCCCCGCCCCCGCCACCGGCCCGGGCGCGGGCCTCCCCCGCACCTCCGCCGCCGAAACCCTGGCCACCGTCCAGGCCGCCGCGATGACCGGCTCCGCGGTCTGGATCGGCTACGTCAACCCGGAGGGCACCGCCAGCCAGCGCGTCATCGCCCCGGTCCGGGTGGAGGGCGGCTTCGTCACGGGCTACGACCACACCGCCGACGAGGTCCGCACCTACCCGCTCCACCGCATCACGGGCGTCGCGGAACTCGCCGACGAGTAGTGCGGGGCCGCCTCCCGCGCCGCCGGGCCGACTCCTGCCGGAACCCCCCGCCGACGGACCCGGCCGGGACGGGCGACCGGTCCGAGGCCCGGTCCGGGTATCGGCGAAGCGGTGCGGCACGATGACATCCGCTACCCGCTCGTCCTCCGCTGGTACCCACTCGGCACCAGACGCCCTCTCGGCACACCTGGTCCGGCTGCCGGCCGTCCGTGGTCCGTGGTCGCGCGGGATCCCGGCGAACCTCACCCGGCACATGCGCACCGGACTCGGCCGGCACGGTCAGTGCCTGGGGTCGGTCTCCGCCCCCGGCTCCCCGGTGCCCGGGCCGGGAGGGTTCTTCCAGTACGGCCGGCAGACAGTGGTCTTCGACTCCGCGAGCACCCGGTGGATGACGTCCTGGAAGAACTTCCGCTCCTTGCCGCCCTCGACATAGACGCCCGGTACCAGATCGCGCCGGGTCGGCACACTGATCAGGACGTTGTCCCCGGCCCCGAAATCCCGGCGCCCCTCGGTGATCGCGGGGTCGACGAGGTCCAGCTCGACCCGCCGCTTCCCCCCGTCCGGCTTGATCCACTTGGTGATGTCCAGGGTGAGCAGGATCCGCCCCTCCCCTGGGGCATCGCGCACGGAGACGATGTCACCCTCGGCGATGAGAGTGGCGCAGGCGACGCCCTCCGCGTCGCTCTGGCTCATGCTTCCGGCCGCCCCCGTGTCCGTCGTCCCGGAAACCCCGGCCGCCTTCGCACGGCCGTCGGCCCCGTTCCCCGCTCCGGACACGTTGTGGGCCACCAGGCCGATCACCAGCGCGGCGGCCGCCGCGACCGCCCCGCCGCCGAGGAAAATCCCGCGCCGACGCGACCTACGGCGCGCGGCCGGCGACACCACCGGTGCCGGGTGCGCCGCCGGAGTCGCGCCCGGATCATCACGCGCCGCCTCGTCCCCGATCATCCCGAGTGCCAGCCGCAGCCGTTCCCGCTGCTCCTCGGAGAGTTCGTCCGATCCGGACAGTCCGCTCATGTCGTCTCCTCCTCCGTCCCGGCCGTCAGAACGGTACGGAGCGCGGCGCACGCCTTGTGCAGTCGGCTCTTCACCGTGCCCTCGGGGAGGGCGAGCAGCCGTGCGATGTCCCGTACGGGCAGGTCGGCGTAGTAGCGCAGGACAAGCGTCTGGCGCTGGTCCGGCGTCAGCCGCGCCAGCGCGTCGGCGACCGAGAGCGCCAGGGCCCGGTGCTCCTGCGGGTGCTCGACCGGCGGCCGCACCGTCCACCGGGCCGCCAGCCGCTCACGCAGCCCGGCCTCCCGGCGGCGGTCCCGGTGCCAGTCCATCGCCACCCGCGAGGCGACCACTGCCGACCAGGCACGTTCATCCCTGATCCCGCCGTCGCCGCCCTTGCGGGCGCGCTCCTCCAGGAGCTTGAGGCGCACCTGCTGCACACCGTCGTCCAGCTCGCCCCAGGGAAGCCCGCTCATCAGCAGCACGGCACGGAGCCGGCCCGTGTCCTCGTCCTCCCCGGTCCTGTCAGGGGACATCGATACGTCCGTCCTCGACCGGGTGCCGCGTAGTCCGCGCATCCTTCGCCCTTCCCGTTTCCCCTACGACGGAGCCGCCCCCGAAAACGTTCACTGCCGTTTTCGGGGGCGGCTCGGTTCACCGCCGGACGGGCCTCAGACCCATGGGGGTGGCCTCAAGCGCTCCGGCTCAGGGGCAGTTCGTGTTCGCCTGGGCGAACTTGCGTGCCACCGGACTGGGCTCGATGCTGTTGAGCACGTTCACCAGGGCGGTCGAACTCCTGCCGTTCATGGCTTCCTTCACCGGCCGTTCCTGAATCGGCGGGACGATGGGCAGCGCCCGGGCCGCCTTGCCGCTGAGGGCCGTCACCGGCGTGACCTTGCCCTCGCTCTCGCCATTGCCGATGACACCATTGTCGAACGCGACCTCGGAGCCGCCTCCGAGCCCGACCCAGCCCGCGGGAGTCGTGCCGTCCTCCCCGCACTGAGCCGCCTGCCAGGCGATGGCCATGATGTAGGTGTGCCCGGGCTCGACCCGCGGCTGACCGTGCAGCGCCATCTCCCGGCGGTTCACCAGGTCACCGTTCTTGAACTGCCACCCGGCGGCCGAGTACTGCCAGGTCGTGGGGGCGGGCTGGGCGGCCGCGGGCCGGGACCACAGCACGTTGTTGATGGTGAGGTCCACCGTCCGGCCGATGACACCCTCACCACGGGCGACCTCCTCGGCGGTCGGCGGAACCTCCGTGGCGGAGGTCGCGGTGACCGAGACGACGTGGTCGGCGGACGCCACCCATTCCTCGGCGGTCTCGCTGGGCAGACGGTCGAGACCGTGGACGGTCACGGGCCCGTCCTCGGCGGGGCGGTCCGGGGCGGCGGACACCACCGACGTTCCGGTGAGCAGAGCGGCGGTCATCGCGGCCACGGCGATCGTCGCGCCGCCGGCGGTCAGATAAGTACGGCGTTGCATGGTTCCCCCTGGATCAGTACGCGGCGTTGATGTTGTCCCGGTTGTTGGCGCCGAGAGTGGCACCAGCGGGGACCGGCGTCTGCATGCAGCCGAGCCGGGAGTCGTTCTGCCGGAGCCTCGGAGATGCCTGCTGGCCGTGCGTCAGGCCCACCGCGTGACCCGTCTCGTGGCAGGTGATACCCCGGTTGTAGTAGCCGGGACGGATCCGGATGTACGCCTGGTCGCACTTGGAGGAGGTCACCGCGTCGTTGCACCACGCCATGCCGAGAACGTTCGACGCGAGGTTGCGCGTGCCCTCCTGGTAGATGACGTCCGTCTCGGCGCTACCGGAGAAGCTGGGCGACGAGTCGTAACTCGTGTTCAGCTGCGTCGGGTTGTAGTCGTCCGCCATGACGGTGTTGACCACGGCCTTGTCATTGGACTCCAGCATGTTGTCGCCGGAGCTGTCCGCGTAGTAGGTGACGGCTGTGTTGTCGGTCAGGCAGAGTCCGCCGTTCGCGTCCGGCTCACTGCCCTCGTCTATACAGCGGGGGCTGTAGTTCGCGGTGGGAACGATGTTGTCGGTGACGGCCGCGTAGGCGACCCCCGAGCCGACACCCACGGTCAGAACCGCGGCGGCGAGGGCCACCGGGCCCAGCACGCGACGGCGCCTGGCGGCCCGCTTCTCCGTCTTCGCCTCACTCAACAGACTCCTCCTCTTCTCCCCGGAGCAGTGGCTACGGCCCCGAGGTCGAGCGGGATCGTAGGTGGGGCGGAGCCCCGGAGTCTCCTGTGTTTCGCCAGGAAGTGGAACTGATCGATTCCCTTTCGCTCACCGTCCGGAGGCGTACACTCGCGACGCCCAAGCCTTTGTCATGATCGCGCCCGATTGACGGGGTGAGTCGGCGACGGAGCGTGCGGAAGGGGCTGGATTCACTCACGTGTCAATCACGCGGTGATAACCAGCGATGACACGCGGCCATCGGGCCGGCCAACACTGCCTCCGGGCTCGCGATCATGACGACATGACGATCACCCACCTGGTACCGCTCCTCGGCGAGACGGCCGTCGAGGTCCGCGCACCTCGATGCCTTCCGTTACCGGGACCAGCCCCTGGCCTGGTACGACGCCTCGCACGCGGTCCGCCGACGCCCGGGCGGGGTAGAATCTTCTGTTTCGCGTGAAAGTCGTACGCCGATGGCAGCGCGCATTCCCGGCGCACGGGCGGAGACGCCTTTCGGGCGCCGGTCACGGGGCGACGCCCGAGCCGTGGCGGGTGTGCTCTCAGTCACGGGACGATCCCACTTCCGGAGGTACGCGTGTCCTGCCTGATCGTCCAGAGCGACAAGACGCTCCTCCTCGAAGTCGACCACGAGCAGGCCGACGCCTGTCGCCGGGCCATCGCGCCCTTCGCCGAGCTGGAGCGGGCACCCGAGCACATCCACACGTACCGGATCACTCCGCTCGGGCTGTGGAACGCCAGGGCCGCCGGGCACGACGCCGAGCAGGTCGTGGACGCGCTCGTGGCGTACAGCCGGTATCCGGTGCCGCACGCGCTGTTGGTGGACGTGGCGGAGACCATGGCCAGGTACGGGCGGCTGACCCTCTCCAAGCATCCGGCGCACGGGCTGGTGCTGACCAGTACCGACCGGCCGGTGCTGGAGGAGATCCTGCGGTCGAAGAAGGTCCAGCCGCTGGTGGGGGCGCGGATCGACGCGGACTCCGTGGTGGTGCATCCGTCGGAGCGGGGGCAGATCAAGCAGACGCTGCTGAAGCTGGGCTGGCCCGCCGAGGACCGGGCCGGATATGTGGACGGTGAGGCGCACCGGATCGATCTCGACGAGTCGGGCTGGGCCCTGCGGCCGTATCAGCGGCAGGCCGTCGAGGGGTTCTGGCACGGCGGGTCGGGTGTGGTCGTACTGCCCTGCGGGGCCGGGAAGACGCTGGTCGGGGCCGGGGCGATGGCGCAGGCCAAGGCGACGACGCTGATCCTGGTGACCAATACGGTCTCCGCCCGGCAGTGGAAGCACGAGCTGGTGAAGCGGACGTCGCTGACCGAGGACGAGATCGGCGAGTACAGCGGTACGCGGAAGGAGATCCGCCCCGTCACCATCGCCACGTACCAGGTGCTGACCACCAAGCGGAAGGGGATCTATCCCCATCTGGAGCTGTTCGACTCCCGGGACTGGGGGCTGATCGTCTACGACGAGGTGCATCTGCTGCCCGCGCCCGTCTTCAAGTTCACCGCCGATCTCCAGGCCCGGCGGCGGCTCGGGCTGACCGCGACCCTGGTCCGGGAGGACGGCCGGGAGTCGGACGTCTTCTCTCTGATCGGGCCGAAGCGGTTCGACGCGCCGTGGAAGGAGATCGAGGCCCAGGGGTACATCGCCCCGGCGGACTGTGTGGAGGTCCGGGTCAATCTGACGGACTCGGAGCGGCTGGCGTACGCCACCGCAGAGACCGAGGAGAAGTACCGGTTCTGTGCCACCACCGCGACCAAGCGGAAGGTGACGGAGGCGCTGGTCGCCAAGCACCGGGGCGAGCAGACGCTGGTCATCGGGCAGTACATCGACCAGCTCGACGAGCTGGGCGAGCATCTGGACGCGCCGGTGATCAAGGGCGAGACGTCCAACGCGCAGCGGGAGAAGCTCTTCGAAGCCTTCCGGCAGGGCGAGATCTCGGTCCTGGTGGTCTCGAAGGTCGCCAACTTCTCCATCGATCTGCCGGAGGCGACGGTCGCGATCCAGGTCTCGGGCACTTTCGGGTCCCGGCAGGAGGAGGCCCAGCGGCTCGGCCGGGTACTGCGGCCGAAGGCGGACGGGCACGAGGCCCGGTTCTACTCGGTCGTCGCCCGCGACACCATCGACCAGGACTTCGCCGCGCACCGGCAGCGGTTCCTGGCCGAGCAGGGGTACGCGTACCGGATCATGGACGCGGACGAGCTGCTCAGCGGCGGGGCGGCGGAATCCCCGGAGGGGTGAGCCCCCTTGAGGGCGCGAGGCCGTGAGGGTGTGAGCCGGTGAGCCCCGGGGCCGTACGAGCGGGTCCCGGGGCTCAGGCGTCGGCGGCCACCAGCGCCGGGGCCAGGGTCATGAAGAGGTACTGGAGCGACACCATCCAGCCCCGGACGGTGTTGGGCATGTCGTCGCGCGGGACGGCTGCCGCGATCATTCCGAGCAGTCCGGCCGGGACCAGGGACCACATCCCGGCGGCGACCAGGGGTCCGCCCCGGCCGTCGGTTTCGAAGGCGTCGACCAGGGCCAGCACGGCGGTGAGCACGGCGGCGCCGATGAAGAGCGCCAGGCCGACGGTGGCGAGGACCCGGAGGGCGCCCGCGTCGGCGGATGTCTTGACGGGGTCGTCGGCGGGACCGTGAGTGGTTTCGGGTACGCGGCCCGGGGCGGGGCCGGTCGTCATAGTCACGGCGGTCGTAGTCGAGGTGGTCGCGGCGGCCGCGGTGCGCGGTGGCTCGTTCTCGATCGGCATGGCGTCCATTGAAGGCGCCGGGCGGGTTCGCGCGCCTCCGCCGGGGCGCTCAACCGGTGGCCGGTGGTTCGTGGGTACGGATACTCAGCCGGTACGGGGCGGGCCGGGACCGGTACGGGTCCGGCCGGGCGGTCAGTGGCGGCGGACGCCCGCGGCCTCCGCGTCGTAGTCGCCGAGGACCGCGACGCTGAAGATCGCCGAGGCGTACACCTTGACCGCCCGCAGCGCGCCGCCCGCGCGGCTGCCGGTGTGCGCCGCGTCCGTGGCCGTCGCGCCGTGGCGGGGGCCGGGGACCTGGACCGAGGGGGTGAGAGTCGTCGTCGTCATGTGTCCCATAGTGCTTCGGCGGCCCCTGTCGCCACATCGGCCGCACGTCGGAACCCCGACCCCGAATTTGTCCGACCCAAGGCATAAGGGTTCCCCGCCCGGGGCGGCACTTCCGGAGTACGCCGGAGGCCCCCGTGTCATCCCTCAGTCGACGGCCCTCCTCCTCAAGGACGGTCTCCGACCCTGAGAGGAACCGTTCCGGGGCGGCGGCCCTCCCGGCCGTCCCGTCCCTCTCGGGTCGGGCCGACCGGCCGGGGTCGGCCGCGCCGGGAAAGGGTTCGCGGCCCTCCCGGACCGTGACTAGACTGCCCCGTCTGCCCGCCTCCGCCAGGAGCGCCGCCGTCCGGACGGAAACCGGTCGGCTCCCGGTACACCCCGCCCCCGCCCGGCGCCGTAGCGCCCGCGGCCGGTCGCCGTGTGCCCGTGCCGTTCACCCGACCCTGTCCGTACCCGGTGGCGTCCTGTCGCGCGCCGCCGTATCCGCCCGGAGGCTCACCGTGCCCGCGCCCGTCCCCCCGTCCCCGTACGAATCCACCCCGCACGAATCAGCCCCCGGGACCGCCCCCGAGACGACCGGTCCGGACACCGGCCCCGCGCCCGACGACGCCCTCGGCCGGGAGCGGGCCCATCTCGCGGCCTCCCGGTCGGCCCTGCGGACGATGCGGGCGGAGGTGGAGGCGCTCGACATCCGGGACGTGACGGCGAACTGGGTCAACAAGGAGGCGCTGGAGGCCAGGACCGAGCTGCGGATCAAGGAGCTGGCCGATCTCGCCCATACCCCCCTCTTCTTCGGCCGGCTCGACTACCTGGGCGGCGAGCACGGCGGCCACCACTTCTACATCGGCCGCCGCCATGTCCACGACGGCACCGGCGAGCCGATGGTGCTGGACTGGCGGGCCCCCGTCTCCCAGCCCTTCTACCGGGCGTCCAGGACCGACCCGCTGGACGTCGGACTGCGCCGCCGGTTCGGCTACACGGGCGGCGAGCTGACCGCGTACGAGGACGAACGCCTCACCGACCCCGCCCCGGCCCCCGGCCCCGGCCACCTCGCGAGCCGACTCCTCCAGGCCGAGATCGAACGGCCCCGCGTCGGCCCGATGCGGGACATCGTCGCCACCATCCAGCCCGAGCAGGACGAGATCGTCCGTTCGTCGCTGAGCGGTACGGTCTGCGTCCAGGGCGGCCCCGGCACCGGGAAGACCGCCGTCGGACTGCACCGCGTGGCCTATCTCCTCTACGCCCACCGGGAGCGGCTGGCCAGGACCGGCACCCTGGTCATCGGCCCCAACCGGTCCTTCCTCCACTACATCGAGCAGGTACTGCCCGCCCTCGGCGAACTCGGCGTCGCCCAGGCGACGGTCTCCGATCTCGTCGCCCATGTCGAGGTACGGGGCACCGACTCCCCGGCCGCCGCCGTGGTCAAGGGCGACGCCCGGATGGCGGAGGTGCTGCGCCGCGCCCTGCGGTCGTACGTCACCCTCCCCACCGAACCCGTGGTGGTCGAACGCGGTTCGCGGCGCTGGCGGATCCCGGCGTACGAACTCACCGAGATGGTGACGGAGCTGCTGGGCCGCGAGATCCGCTACGCGGCGGCGGCCGATGCCCTGCCGCAGCGGATCGCGCACGCGGTGCTGGTGCGGATGGAGGAGTCCGGCGAGGCGCCCGACGACCGGGTCCAGGACGCGGTGGCCCGCCACCACGCGGTGAAGGCGGCCGTGAAGACGATCTGGCCGAAGGTCGACCCCGCGAAGCTGGTCCTGCGACTGCTCTCCGAACCGGACTTCCTCGCCGCGCACGCCGACGGACTGCTGGACCCCGGGGAGCAGCGGGCCGTGCTCTGGACGAAACCGGCCCGGAGCGTACGGTCCGCCAAGTGGTCGGCGGCGGACGCGGTCCTGGTGGACGAAGCGACGGACCTGGTCCGGCGTACCCCGTCGCTCGGCCATGTCGTCCTGGACGAGGCGCAGGACCTGTCACCGATGCAGTACCGGGCGGTGGGGCGGCGCTGCACGACGGGCTCGGCGACCGTACTCGGCGATCTCGCCCAGGGGACCACGCCGTGGGCGACCGCGAGCTGGGCCGAGGCGCTGACCCATCTGGGCAAGCCGGACGCGCTGGTGGAGGAGCTGACGGCCGGTTTCCGGGTGCCGCGCAAGGTGATCGCCTACGCCTCCCGGCTGCTGCCGTTCATGTCCCCCGGCCTCAAGGAGGTCTCGTCGGTCCGCGCCGCCCCCGGATCGCTGGAGTTCCACGAGGTACCGGCCGACGACGACCCGGACGAGGCAGTCGTCTCGGCCTGCCGTACGGCCCTGACCCGCGAGGGCTCGATCGGCCTGATCGCCGCGGACACCCGGATCGAGTCCCTGACCGCCGCCCTCTCGACGGCCGCACTCCCCCACCTCGCCCCCGGCGACGAGACCAGCGCCGACGCCCGGCTGACCCTGGTGCCCGCGTCACTGGCGAAGGGCCTGGAGTACGACTACGTGGTCCTCGACGACCCTGCGTCCGTGGTCGACGGCGAACCGGACGAACGCACCGGCCTGCGACGGCTCTACGTGACCCTGACCCGCGCGGTCTCCGGCCTGACCGTGGTCCACCACCGGCCCCTGCCAAGGCAGTTGAAGGACCCGGCCGCGACGGTCTGAGGCGAACGGGGGCGGCGCGGTCGGTGCGTACCGCGAACGAAAAGGCCGCTCCCCGCGTCCCGGAGGCGTACCGCCGGGGGGGCTCGGATTCCGGACCGGCGTGCACGTTTTCGTTCCCGGAGCCGCCCCGGGGATGGGACCATGCACGCGGTCCCGGAGTCTCAACTCCCGGGCCAATGACCCTGGGTACGGCGGGGCGGCGCCCCGCGGTCGTACCCCGTTGAACTGAAAACTGGGGAACACATGCGCATACGTGCATCCATCGCCGCCGTCACCGGCACCCTGGCACTGGGCGGGCTGCTCGCCCCGTACGCCGTCGCCGGGGAAACGCCCCGCGCGGAACGCGGGGAGCGTTCCGGGGCTTTCGCGAAGTCCGGGGCGGGGAAGTCCGGCGCCTCCGGCAAGTACGGGGCGGCGGCGAATCCGACCGTGACCAAGGTCGTGGTGAACGGGGGCAAGCCGCTCGTCGTGGGGCTCGCCGACAAGGCCGTCCGGGCCACCTTCAGTGTGAACGCGCCGGGCGGGATCGAGAATCTGGACGCCGAGCTGTGGGGCGGCTCCGTCTACGGCGACACCAACCCGTGGGTTCCGGTCGACGGATTCAAGAGCTGCGCCGGGACCGCCGCGAACTGCTCCGCCGATTTCCTGGTGATGCCCGCCATCGATCTGAACAACAAGTCGGGCGGCGGCTGGAATCTGGCGCTCGCGGTCTTCGACAAGCAGGGCGGCGACTACATCAACGAAAAGGCAGGGAAGCTCACCCTCCTGCGCCACACCAAGCTCACCGCCAACGCGGGCCCCGAGCCGGTGAAGAAGGGGCAGAACGTCACCGTCGACGGGCTGCTGACGATCGTGAACTGGGACCGCCGGACCTATACGGGGTACGTCAACCACACCGTGCAGCTGGAGTTCCTGAAGAAGGACACGAAGACCTGGACGCCGGTGAAGACGCTGAAGACCGACAAGAACGGCAAGGTGAAGACCACGGCCAAGGCGTCGGTGGACGGGTACTGGCGGCTGCGGTACGCCGGTACGGGGACCGTCGCTCCGGTGACCTCCACCTCGGACTTCGTCGACGTCCGCTGACCCGGACCGTACGCGGTGAATGACGACGGCCGCTTCCCGGTGGTGCAGTGCCGGGAAGCGGCCGTCGCCGTACGGGCCCCGGGCCCGTATCCGCTCGGGTCTACGTCTACGCGTCTACGCGTCGACCGCCGTCCGCCATTCCCGTACGGCGTCGGCGGCGACCGGGCCCGTCCAGCCGTCGGGGCGGGCGGCGCCGCCGATGTGGAAGGCGTCGATCCCGGCGGCGCGCAGGGCCGGGACATGGTCGAGGCGGAGACCGCCGCCGACCAGCAGCCGCTGCTCGTAGCCCGGCTCGGTCCGGCGGCCGGCCTCGGCGATCAGGGTGTCGAGTCCGGCGTCGACCCCGGTGGCCGCGCCGGCGGTGAGATAGGTGTCGAGGCCCGGCAGATCGGCGAGCTGCTTGCGCAGGGCGTCCCGGTCGGCGGCCCGGTCGATCGCCCGGTGGAAGGTCCAGGAACAGCCGGAGATCACGGCCAGCAGCCGCTCCACGGTCACCAGGTCCGGATGGCCCTCGGCGTCGAGGAAGCCGAGGACGAACTCGTCGGCGCCCTCCTCGCGCAGTCCGGCGGCAGCCGCCACCAGTGCCTCCACGTCGTGGGGCGTACCGGCCGAGAAGCCGTCGGCGAGGCGCAGCATCACGCGCAGCGGGATGTCCACGGCGGCACGGATCCGCGCGAAGGTCTCCCGGGGCGGAGTCAGCCCGTCCGCCGCCATGTCCGTGACCAGCTCCAGCCTGTCCGCTCCACCGGCCTGGGCCGCGACGGCGTCGGCGGCGTCCAGGGCGATCACCTCCAGAAGCGCACGGTTGCTCATGTGACCCCATTCCTCCAGGTGGTGCCGGTGACGGCTGGACCCGCTACAGGTCTAGTCCAATAGCTCAGCCTAGTCCGCGGGTTTCCGGGGCGCATCAGCGGGCGGATGAGAGATAACCGGCACTGGCCGGTTCCCGTACCCCCGTCTGGCCGAAGCGCCACCCGCCACCCGGCCGCCGACCGCCCATCGACCGTCCGAAGCCAGGCCGCCGCCCGCCTGCCGCCTATCCGCTGCCCGTTCGAAGCGCCGCGCCGACCGGCCGAAGCGCCGCCGCCCCGGCGCACCATCCGGCACCGCCGCCCCGCCATCACCCCGCGTTACCCGCCGTCGCCGTTCGGCGACTCGGAGGTAAATCTTCCGGATCCACGCCGGAAAGCCCGGCCACGGCTTGCGTTTGCATACCCAGGGGGGGTATATATAGATCCAGACGGGATACCCTGTAGGGGTATTAAGGTGCCGGACCGGGAGGAAGCATGGCGCACACGGCCACCCACCAGCAAGAGGTGGAACTCGCGATCGGCGGCATGACCTGCGCCTCCTGTGCCGCACGGATCGAGAAGAAGCTCAACCGCATGGAGGGCGTCGAGGCCACGGTCAACTACGCCACCGAGAAGGCCAGAGTCACCTTCAGCGACGAGGTCAGCGTCAAGGACCTGATCGGCACGGTCGAGGCGACGGGCTACACCGCCGCCCCGCCCAAGCCGAAGCAGCAGGCGGCGGTCTCCGCCGACGGCGGCACCGGCAGCGGCTCCGGCGAGGCCGAGGAGGAGGACGACCCGGAGCTGAGGACGCTGCGCGAGCGGCTGATCACCGCCGTGGTCCTCGCCGTGCCGGTGATCGCGATGGCGATGATCCCGCCGCTCCAGTTCGAGTACTGGCAGTGGCTGTCGCTGACGCTCGCCGCCCCGGTCGTGGTCTACGCGGGCTGGCCCTTCCACCGGGCCGCGTGGAAGAACGCCCGGCACGGCGCCGCGACCATGGACACCCTGATCTCGGTCGGCACCATCGCCGCCTTCGCCTGGTCCCTGTACGCGCTCTTCTGGGGCCACGCCGGAATCCCCGGTGTCACCCACCCCTTCGAGCTGACCATCCAGCGCAGCGACGGCTCCTCCAACATCTATCTGGAAGCCGCCGCGGGCGTCACCGCCTTCATCCTCGCCGGGCGCTACTTCGAGGCCCGGTCGAAGCGGAAGGCCGGGGCCGCCCTGCGCGCCCTGATGGAGCTGGGCGCCAAGGAGGTCACCGTCCTGCGGGGCGGCGAGGAGGTCCGGGTTCCGACGGCGGAGCTGAAGGTCGGCGACCACTTCCTGGTCCGCCCCGGTGAGAAGGTCGCCACCGACGGTCTGGTGATCGAGGGCTCGTCCGCCGTGGACGCGTCCATGCTGACCGGCGAGTCCGTGCCGGTCGAGGTCGGCCCCGGCGACGGCGTCACCGGCGCCACCCTGAACGCGGGCGGCCGGCTGGTCGTCGAGGCGACCCGGATCGGCTCCGACACCCAGCTCGCCCGGATGGCGAAGCTGGTCGAGGACGCGCAGACCGGCAAGGCCGCCGCCCAGCGGCTGGCCGACAAGATCTCCGGCGTCTTCGTGCCGGTCGTCATCCTGCTGGCCATCGCCACCCTCTTCACCTGGCTCGCCACCGGCGAGGGCTGGGCGGCGGCGTTCACCGCCGCGGTCGCCGTACTGATCATCGCCTGCCCCTGCGCCCTGGGGCTGGCCACGCCGACCGCCCTCATGGTCGGCACGGGCCGGGGTGCCCAGCTCGGCATCCTGATCAAGGGCCCGGAGGTCCTGGAGTCCACCCGCCAGGTCGACACCGTCGTCCTCGACAAGACCGGCACCGTCACCACCGGCAAGATGGCGCTGCTCGGGGTGCGTACCGCCGACTCGACCGACGAGGACGAGGTACTGCGGCTGGCGGGCGCCCTGGAGAACGCCTCCGAGCACCCGATCGCCCAGGCCGTCGCGGCCGGTGCGGTGGAGAAGGTCGGCAAGCTCCCCGCGCTGGAGGACTTCGCCAACATCCCCGGACTCGGTGTCCAGGGCGTCGTCGACGGGCACGCCGTGCTCGTGGGCCGCGAGAAGCTGCTGGCCGAGTGGGAGATCCACCTCCCCGAGGAGCTGAAGCGGGCCAAGGCCGAGGCCGAGGCCCAGGGCCGGACCGCGATCGCGGTCGCCTGGGACGGCGAGGCGCGGGCCGTGCTGGAGGTCGCCGACGCGATCAAGGAGACCAGCGCCGAGGCGATCGTCCGGCTGCGGAAGCTGGGCCTGAAGCCGATCCTGCTCACCGGTGACAACGAGGCCGTGGCGCGGGCCGTGGCCGCCGAGGTCGGCATCGACGAGGTGATCGCCGAGGTCATGCCGGAGGACAAGGTCGACGTGGTCAAGCGCCTCCAGGCCGAGGGCCGGAGCGTGGCCATGGTCGGCGACGGCGTCAACGACGCGGCGGCGCTCGCCCAGGCCGACCTCGGTCTGGCGATGGGTACGGGTACGGACGCGGCGATCGAGGCCAGCGACCTGACCCTGGTCCGGGGCGATCTGCGGGTGGCCGCGGACGCGATCCGGCTGGCCCGCCGCACGCTGGGCACGATCCAGTCCAACCTGTTCTGGGCCTTCGTCTACAACGTGGCGGCGCTGCCGCTGGCCGCGATGGGAATGCTCAGCCCGATGATCGCGGGAGCGGCGATGGCCTTCTCCTCGGTCTTCGTGGTCGGCAACAGCCTGCTGCTGCGGCGCTTCAAGGCCGTGTCGTAACCGGAGCGGCTGAGTGGTTGATACGGGAGGGGCCCGGGCGCTGGGAGGCGCCCGGGCCCCTCCCGTATCGCCGGGTGGAGACCCGTACGGTGCCGCATACGGCTGCCCGCCGCCGGGCGGCGGCGCGCTCGTCTCTCCACCCGGAGCCGGGGCTTCCCGAACCGCGACGAGGGGGGTTCGGGGGCGCGGGGAACTGAGCGACCAGCCGGTCACGGTCCGCTGACGACCCCCGCCCAGCCGGTGGGGCTCGGCCTTTCCGGGGGAGCCTCGCCCGGACGGTTCAGGGGCGCCGGGGCACTCCCCTCACCGAAGGCGCAGGGCACTGAACAGCGCGACCGGCCGGGTACGGCGCGTACACCGCACACGAGACCCCGCCGGAGGCGAACCGGCGCCCCTGAACAGAACGGCGTCAGCCGCCCAGGCCGCCGCTGCCGAAGGAGCCGCTGTGGGTGTTCGGGCCGTGCTTCGGGCGGGACTCGCGGCCCTTGCCGGTGCTGTGGCTGCTGTGGGGACGCATGTTGTACGGGAGCAGCCGCCCGCCGTCCTGGGGGAAGGCGTCGGGGCCGTCGGCCTCGCGGATCTCCTCGACGTGTTCACGGCGTTCGGGCCGCTGGGGCTGTTCGTCCGGGCGGGGGGTCACCAGATTCGCCCGCCGTCGGCCGTCCCACCACATCGCGGCACACAGGATGCCCGCGATCAGCAGTCCGAAAATGATCATGCCGGCCATGTCCACCTCCCGTATGACGTGGCACCGGGGTATTACCGCTTCCAGTGTCGCTCTGCCGGACGATTCCGGCATACGGGGCGGGCCGCCGCCGGTACGCGCCTGTACCGGCCGGTGCCCGTCCGGGACGTCCGGGACGATCAGTCGCCGTCGGCGGCGGCGGAGTCGGCGGCGGCGGCTTCCGCGTCGTGCCAGGTGCCCGCCAGGACCTCCGTGGTGAAACCGGGCCCGAAGGCGACGATCAGCCCCCGGGAGCCGTGCTCGGGCGAGCCGTCCTCGTGGTGCCGCCGGAGCACGTCGAAAACAGAGACGCTGGAGGTGTTCCCGACCCGGGCCATGCTCTCCCGGCTGTGCCGCAGGGTGCCGGGGCGGAGCTTCAGGCCCTCCTCGACGCCGTCCATGATGACCGGGCCGCCGGTGTGCGAGACGCAGAAGCCGAGGTCGCCGGGGTGCCAGCCCAGTTCGGCGAGGAAGGCGTCGATCTCAGGGACCACCTGGGGCACGGTCGCGCGGACCCGGGGATCGGTCCGGAAGTGGAAGCCGTCCTCGGTGGTACTGCCGGTGATCACCGACTGGGAGTCGGGGAGCAGGTGCTGCCGTACGCCGTGGATCCGGAACCCGGTGGTGCCGGGGTCGGCCCGGCGCAGTACGGCGGCGGCGGCGCCGTCGCCGAAGACGCCGTTGGAGATGAAGTCGCTGAGCGAGTGCTGTTCGGGCTGGAAGGAGAGGGAACTGAGTTCGGCCGCGACGACCAGCACCGTCGTATCGGGCCGGCCCAGCAGATAGTGGTACGCCTCGGCCAGCGCCGAGGCCCCGGCGGCACAGCCCAGTTGCTGGATGGGGGTACGCCGGACGGTCGGGCGGAGGCCGATCTCCTGGGCGATGTACGCGTCCGGTCCCGGCAGGGCGTAGCCGGTGCAGGAGACGAAGACGAACGCGTCGACGTCGGCGGGGTCGGCTCCGGCGTGCTTCAGGGCCTGTTCGGCGGCTGCCGCCCCGAGCCGGACGACCTCGGTCAGGTAGTGGGCGTTGCGGTGGCCGAAGGAGCGGGACGCCAGCATGGCCGGGAGGTCGGCCACCAGGCTGCGGGTCCGTACGGTCGTACTCCGCATCAGCTCCAGACCCCGTTCGACATGGGGTATTCGGGCGAAGTGGTCGCCGAGCGCGCTGATGATCTCTTCCTGGGTCACCTGGTGCTCGGGGAGGACGACGGCGGGGCGGTGGACCGCGAAGGCGGGGGAATCAGGGGATACGGGGGCAGGTGTGATCGTCACCGGTGCTTCCTTCATCCGTGGGGGGAGTGCGTGGACCCGGTGAAGGGGTTGGATGCGGGGGCCACGCGTTAGGAAGCATGCGTCTCCGGATATCGCACGACAAGATCGTCTTTCGGACACCGGGCACCGGACCCCCGCGGAAACGGCCGGTCCGCGCTGGTCCGGCCGGGACCGGTCCGCCGCCCGCCCCACTCCGCCGCCCCGTCCGCCCGGTCCGGCGCCCGGTCCGCCGCCCCGTCCGGCGGCGGCGTCAGACGAAGAAGGCCAGGTCCGCTTCCCCCGCCCCGGTCAGCCGGTAGCGGGTCCCGGTCAGCGGACGTCCGGTGACCAGCCTGATCAGGGTCGCGGCCGAGCCCGTGTAGACGGCGGGCTCCGGACTGTCCGCGCCCACGACCAGCGGCGATTCATGCCCGTCGAGCCGGGCCAGCAGCGGCTGCGCCCGGCGGGCCCGGCTGAGCGCGGCGAGCAGCGCGAGGGCGGGGGCCTGGGCATCGCCCTCGTACGCCCCCGGTTCGCCGAGGGCCTCCCGCAGATCGCCCGCGTGCACCCACTCGCCGAAGCCGATGCCGTCGAGCCTGCCGTGTCCGGCGGCGGCGATCACCGGTCCGGCGGCGGTGAGCAGCCGCTCCAGATCGTCGACGAGGTCCCGGTTCGACCGGTCGGCGAGGGCGGCGATATCGCGGTCGTTGGACTCGGGCGAGAAGACGTCCTTCTCGTACCGGTTCTCGACCACCCGGGAGAGCACGGCCGCGCAGTGCGCGACGACATGCCGCACGGTCCAGCCGGGGCAGCAGGTCCGCAGCTCGAAATCGCCGTCGGGGCGGGCCCGCAGGAGAGGAATCAGCGCGTCCCGTTCGGTCGCGAGGAGGAGTCCGGGCAGCTCGGGATCGCGGACCGGGCCGATGCCGGTGCCCGTGCCGATGCCCGTACCGGTGGGGTCGGACTGACCGGCGGGGCGGGTGGGTTCCGTGGTGGATGCCATCGGGCCAGCCAAGCGTACGAGGGGTACCCGGGGCCAGGGCCCGTACCGCCCGGTTCTACAGTCTGTTCATGACCGCCGACTCTCCGTACGACCCGACCGTGCTCGCCGCGCGCTGGACGCGGGCGCTGACCGGAGCACGGAACGCCACGGCCCCCGTAACGAACCCCGGCACGAACCCGGCCACGGGCCCGGTCCCGGCCCCCGATCCGCTGCCGTACGCCGAGGAACTGCTGGCCCGCTGGGCGGAGCCCCAGCGCCGATACCACGGTACGGATCATCTGGTCGCCGTCCTCGACCGGATCGACCTGGTCGCCGGGTACGCCGCCGACCCCGACCTGGTCCGGCTCGCGGCCTGGTTCCACGACGCCGTGTACCGCCCGGACCGGTCCGAGAACGAGGAGCGGTCGGCCCGGCTGGCGGAACGCGCCCTCCCGGACGCGGGCCTGGACCGCAGGGCGACGGCCGAGGTCGCCCGGCTGGTCCGTCTCACGATCACCCACGCCCCCGGCCCCGGTGACACCAACGGCGCGGCGCTCTGCGACGCCGACCTGGGCATTCTCGCGGCGCCCGAGGCCGAGTACCGGGCGTATGCCGCCGCCGTACGGGAGGAGTACGCCTTCGTCCCCGACAACGCGTTCCGCCGGGGCCGGTCGGAGGTACTGCGCCAGTTGCTGGAGCTGCCCCGGCTGTTCCACACCCCGTACGGCGCCCGGGAGTGGGAGTCCGCGGCCCGCGCGAACATGACGGCGGAACTGGCCCGGCTGGCGGACGGCGGCTGAACCGGCCGCGGGGCGGCCCGCCCGCCCCCTCTGTTGCGGATAGATGACATCACCGAGTAACGGGAATGCCCATGGCGGCACGGACCGTTCCATCTGTCATGCCCGAATCCGCTCCCGCGCCGTCCCCGGCCCCCACGACCACCAACGCCACCGCCGACGCCACCGCGACCGACCGGCCCCGGATGCCGTTCGCCGTCTACATCCTCGGCCTCTCCGTCTTCGCCCTCGGTACCAGCGAGTTCATGCTCTCCGGGCTGCTGCCGCCGATCGCCGACGACATGAACGTCTCCATCCCGCAGGCCGGACTGCTGATATCCGCCTTCGCGATCGGCATGGTCGTCGGCGCCCCGCTGCTCGCGGTCGCCACCCTCAAACTGCCGCGCAAGGCCACTCTGATCGCCCTGATCACGGTCTTCGGCCTGGGCCAGGTCGCGGGCGCGCTGGCGCCGACGTACGAGATCCTCTTCGTCTCCCGGGTGATCAGCGCCCTCGCCTGCGCCGGATTCTGGGCCCTGGGCGCGGCGGTCGCGGTGGCCATGGTCCCGGTGAACCAGCGGGCCCGGGCGATGGCCGTGATGATCGGCGGTCTCTCGATCGCCAATGTGCTGGGCGTCCCCCTCGGCGCCTTCCTCGGCGACCAGCTGGGCTGGCGGTCCGCGTTCTGGGCGGTCGCGGTGGCGTCGGCGGTGGCGCTGGTGGGCGTCGTGACCCGGATCCCGCACATCCCGGTCCCCGCCGAGAAGCCCCGGCTCAAGCGGGAACTGGCGATCTACGGCGACCGCCAGGTCTGGCTCGCGGTGGTCATCACGGCGCTCGCGGGCGGCGGGATCTTCGCCGCGTTCTCCTATCTCGCGCCGCTGCTCACCGATGTAGCGGGCATCGGCGAGGGCTGGGTGTCGACGGTCCTCGCGCTCTTCGGGATCGGCGCGCTGGTCGGTACGGCGCTGGGCGGCCGGTTCGCCGACGCGCATCTGTTCGGCGTGATGATCAGCGGTATCGCGGCGTCCACGGTCCTGCTGTCGGCGCTGGCCGTCTTCGCGACCGTCCCGGCGGTGGTGATCGTGCTGGCGTTCCTGCTGGGCGTCTCCGCGTTCTATACGGCCCCGGCGCTGAACGCCCGGATCTTCAACGTGGCCAACGCGGCCCCGACACTGGCGGCGGCGACCACGACGGCGGCGTTCAATCTGGGCAACACCGTGGGCCCCTGGTTCGGCGGAACGGTCATCGACGCGGACCTCGGCTACGAGTCCCCGGCCTGGGCGGGCGCGGCGATGCTGATCGTGGCCCTGGCCCTGGTCATGGTCGCGCGACGGCTGCACGGCCGGTCCCGCGTGGTGGCGGGCTCCCCGGGCGTCGTCCCGGCCGCCCGGGTGGGGGCCGAGCCCGTGGCGGACCGGGTCTGAGCCCGGAACGTGGCCGCTCCGGGGCGCCCGGAGCGGCCACGTTCGGGATTCCTTCACTCGATCGTGGAATGCTGTCCCAAGAGGACGACGACCGCAGTGTCACGCTTCTACGCTCGCCCCGTCAGGCCGTGGGGAAAGGAGTCGTGATGACAGCTGCGATGGCCGAAAGGTTCCAGATGTCGGATGACGGGCCGTGGGACTTGATCCTGGAGACATGGCGAGAGCTCGACGTGCCCGAGGGATGGCACGCGGAGATCGACGGGGATCAGATCACCTTGGCGCCACCGCCGCACCGTCACCACAACCACATCACCGAAGGGGTGCAGCGGGCCCTCTACGGGGGTGGTCTGCCGAAAGACCTCGGCCTCTACCAGACCCTGGGCGTTCAGATCACACCGCTTCAGCGGCTCTACGTCCCGGATCTGGTGATCGTCCCCCGGGAGCTGACCTCCGGCGCCAGTGACACAAAGGATCCCGTGGACGCCGGCGAGGCTCTGCTGGTTGTGGAGGTCACGTCGAAGGGGAACGCCAATGTGGACCGGGTCCGAAAGCTCCGGGCCTACGCACAGGCCCTCGTTCCGGTGTACCTGCTGATCGACCGGTTCGATCCCGACGGCCCCGCCTCGACGGTCCTCACCGAGCCCGAGGGCGGCATCTACACCTCGGTCCAGCGCGTCCCGTTCGGCGAGATCGTGCAGCTTCCGGAGCCGTTCGACATCAAGATCGACACGACCGACTTCCCGACCTGAGGACCGGCGGCCCCGCCCCCGCGCCGGTTCGCCCCTACGCCGGGCCGGTCTTACGGTGGCGCAGGCCCGCCGCCAGCAGCAAGCGGACGATCTCGCGGCTGGGGACCTCGATCGCGCCCGCCCCCACGGCGGCGGCGTAGCGGTGGGCCGGGACGTCGTAGTGGTCGCGTTCGAAGGCGCGGCGCGGGCAGCCGATGGCCGCCGCGAAGGTGTGGAGTTCGTCGTAGGAGACATCGCTGACCAGGTGCGACCAGGTCGTGCCGTGGCCGGGCCAGGTCGGCGGATCAATGTAGACGGCCATCAGGCGGGGTCCGCGCCCGCCGGGCCGCCGGTGCCGTTCGGGTCGCCCGCCGGGCCGTCCGTACCGTACGCGCCGCCGCCCAGTGCGCCCACCCGGGCCACAACCACCCCCGCCGCCTCGCACACCCAGTGGGGGTCGGCGCCGAGTTCGGGTTCGACGCCGAGGGCGTGCGGGTCGCCCGTGTCGCAGACCGGGCAGAGCGGCCAGCGGCCGTGCCGTTCGAGGAGGGCGTCCTGGACGTCCTGGGCGACGAGTCCGGTGACGTAGTCGGCGCCTTCGGGCCACTGCTCGACCCACCAGCGGCGGTGGGTGACCGCGTCCTCCACCAGCGAGACCACATCGGGGTCCGCGACGTCCCGGGCCGCGAGATCGCCGAGGATCAGGGCGCGGGCGGTGTGCAGCGCCCGCTCCAGCGGGTCGGCGGCAGGCTCGGCGTCGTCGGCATCGCCGTCGGGGTGATCCATGAAGCTATTGTCCCGCACCGCCCGGACGGCCCGCGTGCCCCGTCCGTACCAGTCGGCACCCCCCGCGAGCTGGCACTTCGTTGCGCGCCCTATACCAAGCGGATACCGACGGGGGTCTTGACCGGCCCCATGATGTGAAAATAGCTTTCATACCATGGGTAACCGAGTGAAGGAAATTTTCAACAAGGGGGCAGCCGCCAGCGACACACCGCCCGCCCCCGCCGCCCTCGCCGCCAAGGTCCGTACGCTCACCCCGTCCATGACGCGCTCGATGCAGCGGGTCGCCGAGGCCGTGGCCGACGATCCCGCCGGCTGCGCCGCCCTCACGGTCACCGGTCTCGCGACCAGGACCGGAACGAGTGAGGCCACCGTGGTCCGCACCGCCCGACTGCTCGGCTATCCCGGCTACCGCGATCTGCGGCTGGCCCTCGCCGGGCTCGCCGCCCACCAGCAGTCCGGGCGCGCCCCCAGCGTCACCGCGGACATCGCGGTCGACGACCCGATCGGGGACGTCGTCGCCAAGCTCGCCCACGACGAGCGGCAGACCCTCGCCGACACCGCCGCCGGACTCGACATCGCCCAGCTCACCGCCGCGGTCGTGGCCGCCGCGACCGCCCGCCGGATCGATATCTACGGCGTCGGCGCCTCGTCGCTCGTCGGGATGGACCTGGCGCAGAAGCTGCTCAGGATCGGGCTGATCGCCCACGCCCACGCCGATCCGCATCTCGCGGTCACCAACGCCGTCCAGCTCCGCTCGGGCGATGTGGCGATCGCCATCACCCACTCGGGCTCCACGGGCGACGTCATCGAACCGCTCCGTACCGCCTTCGAACGCGGTGCGACGACCGTCGCGATCACCGGCCGCCCCGACAGCCCGGTCGCGCAGTACGCCGACCACGTCCTGACCACGTCGACCGCGCGGGAGAGCGAGCTGCGGCCCGCCGCGATGTCGTCCAGGACCAGCCAGCTGCTGGTCGTGGACTGCCTTTTCATAGGCGTGGCGCAGCGGACCTACGAGACCGCGGCGCCCGCCCTCGCCGCCTCCTACGAGGCCCTCGCGCACCGGCACTCCCCCCGGACCACCACCCATCGATGAGGAAGTCGCCCATGACGCCCACCTCCCCCGCGTACCGCGAACTCGGCGCCCAGCTGGCCGCCCTCACCACCGAGGCGTTCCGGCCCGATCTCGCCGAGATCGACCGGCTGCCGACGCTCGACATCGCCCGGCTGATGAACACCGAGGACCGGACGGTCCCGGGCGCGGTCGCGGACCAACTCCCCGCCATCGCCGCGGCGATCGACGCGGCGGCGGAGCGGATGGCCCGCGGCGGCCGGCTGATCTACGCGGGCGCGGGCACGGCGGGCCGGATGGGCCTGCTGGACGCGAGTGAGTGCCCGCCGACCTTCAATACGGCCCCGGAGCGGGTCGTGGGTCTGATCGCGGGCGGTACGGCGGCGTTCGTGACGGCCGTCGAGGGCGCGGAGGACCGGCCGGACCTGGCGGCGGAGGATCTGGCCCGGCTGGGCGTGGGCCCGGACGACACGGTCGTCGGGGTGTCCGCCTCGGGCCGTACGCCCTACGCGGTCGGCGCGGTCGGCTACGCCCGGGGGGTCGGCGCGCTGACCGTCGGCCTCTCCAACAACGCGAACAGCCCGCTCGCGGCGGCGGCCGAACACGGCGTGGAGGTGGTCGTCGGCCCCGAACTCCTCAGCGGCTCCACCCGCCTGAAGGCCGGTACGGCCCAGAAGCTGGTCCTCAACATGATCTCCACGATCACGATGATCCGCCTCGGCAAGACGTACGGAAACCTCATGGTCGACCTGCGCGCCTCCAACGACAAGCTCCGCGCCCGCTCCCGCCGCATCGTCTCGTTCGCGACGGGCGCCGCGGCCGACGAGATCGAATCAGCCCTGGAGGCGACGGGCGGCGAGGTGAAACCCGCGATCCTGATGATCCTCGCGGGCACGGACGCGAAGTCGGCGGCGCGCCTCCTGGAGGAGTCGAACGGCCACCTCCGCGAGGCCCTGAAGGGCGCGGACTAGCTCTTACGCCCCGACCGCGCCGCCCGGCCAGGCCGCCCGGCGCCGTCGGCCCACCCGCGCCCGTCGGCGCCGGGGGACCCCCAGCGCCATGGCCCTCCGGCTGAGGCCCACAACCCCGGGCCGCGCCCGGCGGCCTGGTGCAGTTGGCGGCCTGCGGACCGCATGTGGCTGTTCGCGCAGTTCCCCGCGCCCCTGGTTGCCCTCCTGACCGCCCTCGAAAAGAGACGGGCCCCTCTTCCCGGGGCGGGTGCCCCTTTTCAGGTCCGGTGCTGGGGAGAGCTTTTAGGGGCGCGGGGAACTGCGCGACAAGCCACGGCGGCCCGCAGTCGGAACTCCTCCGGAGGAAGCACTACCCATCCCGCCCGGAGGGCGCCCCCTCCCCGAGGCGACTCGGAGGAAGGGGCCAGGGGCGCGGGGAACTGCGCGAACAGCCACGACGGTGGTGCGGGCCGCGAACAAGAATCAGTGGCCGGGCGCGGCCCGGTAGTGACGGGGCCTCCCGGAGGGCCGAGGCGCTGGGGGTCCCCGGGCGCGGCGCACCCCACAGCGGGAGGCGCCCCCGCGGGAGGCGTCACGCGTGGAGTCGGACCTTGATCAGTTCCATGACCTCGTCCCGGGTGTACGCGCCGTGGTCGACCGCCATGGAGTGGTAGGCGATCCGGAGGGCGTACGCGATCGTGCTGCGCGCCTCGACATCGGCCTCGTCCGGGCAGAACTCGCGGTAGAGGGTGCGCAGATACTCCATCCGCTTGTTGTCGACCCGGCGCAGTCGTGCGGCGACCGCCTCGTCGCGGCGGGCCCAGTCGCGGATCGCGAGGTCGGCGGCGATGCTGGTGGCCGAGGTCTCCTCACTTCTGACGGCGACGATTCCGAAGAGGCGGGCGAGCTTCGTCCTGGCGTCTCCGCCCCGGTTCTCGACCCGGGCGATCACGACCTCGGTGCCGTCCCGTTCCCAGACGTCGAGCATTTCGGTGAGGAGCGCGTCGCGGTTGGCGAAGTGCCCGTAGAAGCCGCCCTTGCTGACGCCGAGGGCGTGCGCCAGGGGTTCGATCCGGACGGCTTCGGGGCCGCCCGCCGCGAGGGCCCGCAGGCCCTCTTCGATCCAGGTGCTCCGGGGTGTTCTGGTCACGCCCACGTTTCCGTCTCCTCATCCGCATCCGCCGAGCCCGCCCGAGATATATACGGCAACGTATAGACGGCACCGTATAGATCCGTCTAGCCTCGTTCCATACGCCACCGTATAGATCCCGGGGGAGAGAACATGCGGCTGCCCGCGAGCGCGCACACCGGACGCCCCTGGCGGGTCCACGCCATCGCCGGGGACTTCGCCCTCGCGGACGTCTGGCGGCTGCCGACGCCCGGCGGTCCGGACGATCTGATCCATCTCGTACGACAGTTCTCCGGCACCGCCCCCCGCACGGGAGGGGCGGCGCCGGAACAGTCGTCCTCGCCGTTCGCGCACCCGGTGGCGGCTACCCTGCTCGGGCTGCGCTGGAAGCTGGGCGCGCTGCTGGGCTGGGACGGGCCCGGTACGGGGATCGGGGCCCGCGTACCGTCGCTCCGCGAGCGGCTGCCGGACGATCTGCGCGACGGGCCCCGGGGTCCGGACGCCCGGCCGATCCCGTTCCGTTCGGTCTACACGACCCGGGACGAGTGGCTGGCGGAGATCGCCAACCGGACGGTCCACGCGGCGCTGCACCTGGGCTGGGTGCCCGACGGCTCCGGCGGATATCACGCGCAGATGGCCGTCCTGGTGAAGCCCAACGGCCGCTTCGGGCGGGCCTATCTGGCGGGTATCAAGCCGTTCCGCCGGTTCGGTGTCTATCCCGCGATGTTCGAGGCGGCGGGCCGCCGCTGGCAGGAGACGGCGGCCCTGCGCGCGACCGACTGACCGGCCAACCGGCTGGCCGGCTGACCGATCAACTCACCGACCGGCCGAGCCGCTGACCGGCCGCCCGACCGGCCGAGAGCCACGAGCCGCGGTCCCTGGAGTCACGGGGGTGCTCCAGGGGCCGCTCCCCCGTACCGCGCCCCGAGAACCGGCGGCGCCCGTCAGCCCGCCGGGTAGAACACGAAGATCTCGCACCCCGTCGCCGTCTGCGGGATGTGCGACGACCCCGCCGGGGCGTGGATGAAGCTCCCCGCCGGATAGTCCCGTTCGCCGTCGTTGAAGACCCCGGAGATGACGTACACCTCCTCGGGTCCGGGGGCGTGGACGTCGATGCCCTCCCACCGGGAGCCGGGGTCCATCTCCAGTACCTGCGCGCTCGCCCCGCCTTCGCCGCGCCACAGCGGGCGCTGCCGGATCCCGGGGAAGAGTTCGTTGACGGGCGCGTCGGCCACCGCCGACCAGACATAGCCGGGACCGGCGTACGCCCGCCCCTGCTCCTGATGCTCCTGCTTCTGTTCCTGCTGTTCTGTGGTCATACGGTTCAGCCTCGCCGCCGTCCGCCGTCCGGCCGAGTGTCTCGAATGACATGCTGCGGTACTTTCCTGCCATGCATCGCGTCGCGGCCCTCGCCCATCCGCCGCAGTCGACCTTCGAACTCTCCTGCGCCGCAGAGGTGTTCGGGGTCGTACGCCCCGGCATCCCGACCCGCTACGAGTTCATGGTCTGCGCGGAACGCCCGGGGCCGGTCGCGACCATCGCCGGTTACGACATGCTCGTGCCGGACGGCCTGGACGCGCTGGACTGGGCGGACACCGTCGTCGTGCCCGGCTGGCTGCCGATCGGCCGGCCGCCGTCCCCGCAGGTCGTACGGGCCCTGCGCCGGGCCCACACCCGGGGTGCCCGGATCGTCAGCATCTGCTCCGGCGCGTTCGTCCTCGCGTACGCCGGTCTGCTCGACGGCCGCCGCGCGACCACGCACTGGGGGCAGGCGGAGGAGTTCGCGGCACGCTTCCCCGCCGTACGCCTCGATCCGGACGTCCTCTACGTCGACCACGGCGACGTCGCCACGAGCGCGGGTTCGGGCGCCGGGATCGACCTCTGTCTCCATCTGGTCCGCCAGGACCACGGCGCCCGGCACGCGGCCCGGATCGCCCGCAACATGGTGATGCCCCCGCACCGGGAGGGCGGCCAGCTCCAGTACGCGGCCCCGCCCGGCCCGGCCGACTTCGACGGCACGCTGGCCCCGCTCCTGGAGTGGGCGGTGACCCGGATCGGGGACCCGGACCCGGTGGACCTCGCGGACCTGGCCGACCACGCGGGCGTCTCCGTCCGCACGCTGGCCCGCCGCTTCACCGAACAGCTCGGTACGAGCCCCGGCCGCTGGCTGCTCGCCCAGCGCATCGCCCTCGCCCGGGAACTCCTGGAGACCACGGATCTCCCGCTGGAGACGGTGGCCCGCCGGGCGGGGCTCTCCTCGGCGACCAATCTCCGCCGCCGCTTCGTCTCGGCCCTCGGTACGACCCCGGGGGCGTACCGGCGGGCGTTCCGCGCGGCGACCCCGCGATAGAGGTCCGCGACAGGGGTTCGCGACGGGAGCCCCCGCGAGGATCAGTCAGAGAGGCAGGGATCCCGTCCTGATCGCGGTGACGAAGGCGGACCAGTCGGCCGCCGGGAAGATCAGGAAGGGGCCGTCGGGGGACTTGCTGTCGCGGACCGGGACCACCGGGGCCGGGACGGCGGGGGCGATCTCCACGCAGGCGCCGCCGTCGGGGTTGCTGTAGCTGCTCTTGTGCCAGGCGGCCGTCGTCGCCAGGAAGTCGGCGGTGACCTCAAGGCACTGGCCGCCGTCCGGGTTGCTGTGGCTGCTCTTGAACCAGGTCGCGGCGGTCAGGAGGTCGTCGGAGACCTCCACGCACTCGCCGCCGTCGGGGTTGCTGTGGCTGCTCTTGCGCCAGGTGAGGGCGGTTACGTCGATGACGTGGTGTCGCATGACATCTCCTCCAGCTTCCGCAGGATGAACGTCCGCGACTCGCCGGGCGACAGGGCGAGGTCGCGTACCGAATCGTAGGCGAACCAGAGGCGGTTCACGGCGGACCGCTCCTCCACCAGATAGCCCGCGTAGCCGGTCTCCACCCATGCGACCGTCGTGTCCTCGGGGGAGCGCAGGAACATCGTGTCCGTGTTCGTCAGGCCGTGGATGCCCTCCGCCTGGCGAAGTACCTGGACACTGACGTTCGGCAGATCACTCATCGCCAGCAGGTGTTCCAACTGGCGGCGCCAGGCGCCCGGATCGTTCAGCGGGGTCGTCAGGACCGCCTCGGACAGGATCGTCCGAAAATGCGTGTCCCCGTCCAGCGTCAGCAGTTCCGCCCGGCTGACCCGGGCCTCCACCTGCTGGTCGAGATCCTGGCCCGAGATGCCGCCCGCGGTGAGGACCTCGGTGGCGTACTCCTTCGTCTGGAGCAGTCCCGGCAGCAGACCCACGGCGAAGTGCCACATGTTCACGGCGAGTGCCTCCAGCAGCATGTACCTGCGGTACTGCGGTTTGAACTGGCTGGGGTCGGCGAGCGCCAGTTCCCAGAGGGCCGTCAGTCCGCCTTTCGTCCCGTAGTGCTGGTCCAGCGCTTCGGCGACGTCCGCGCCGCCCAGGCTCTCCCCTTTCTCCAACCGCCCGAACAGGGCCCAGTCCCAGCCCAGCGCGTCGCCGAGCTGACGCAGCGTTTCGCCTCTCTCGGCGCGCAGGATGCGGAGTTCCTCCGCGAAACGTTGGCGGGGGGACTGACTGCGTCCCGAGGTCGCTTTCCTCGACGGCATGACGCTCCCTTCGGGGAGAGTGGGGGGTGCGCCGGATCGGCACGGCACCGAGGGGTGTGCAGTGCGTACGCCCCCCGATGCCCTCCCATTCTCATGCCGCGAGACACACGGAACGTCACGCGACACCCGTTTGCCGCACCATCAAATGGGGGAAAATGGGGATCCCGGCGTTGCGGAGCGCGACAAATGTGCGCCGAGCACATATGACCCCCGAACAGACGACCGCGAGCCGGTGGCAGGGGCTGCCACCGGCTCGCGGGTACGACGGAAACGCGTTCGGTCGTTGGGTCAGGATCGGTCAGGAGGGGAGCGAGCCCCTCTTCACGGCGGTGACGAACGAGGACCAGTCGGCGGCCGGGAAGACCAGGACCGGGCCGTCGGGGGTCTTGCTGTCACGGACGGGGACCACGGCGGGGACATTCGCCGCGACCTCGACGCACTCGCCGCCGTCGGAGTTGCTGTAGCTGCTCTTGAACCAGTCGGCGGTGGTCAGGAGATCGTCGGAGACCTCCAGGCAGGCGCCGCCGTCCTGGTTGCTGTAGCTGCTCTTGCGCCAGGTGACCGTACTCAGGTCGATGATGGGGCGTCGCACGACACTTCCTCCAACATCCGCAGTATGAAAGTCCGTGACTCGGCCGGGGACAGCGCCAAGTCGCGTACCGCATCGTATGCGAGCTGGAGCCGTTCGACGTCCTTGGTGGACTCAACCAGGGAACCCGAGTAACCGGTTTCGACCCAGGCGATAGTCCTCGCGTCCGAGGTGCGGAGAAACATCGTGTCGGTGTTGGTCAGACCGTGCAGTCCGGATGCCAGGGGTATCACCTGCACGATGATGTTGCGCCGTTCCCCCATGGTCATCAGGTGCTGCAACTGTCGCCGCCACTCTGCCAGGTTCATCAACCGTGTTCGAAGAACGGCCTCGGACAGGATCGTTCGAAAGCGGGGAGCGCCGTCCCCCGTCAGCAGGGCCGCTCGGCCCGCTCGCGCCTCTACCTGTCGGCTCAGCGCCTCACCTTCGAGGCCACCGGCGGCGAGCAGCTCGGAGGCGAACCCCTTGGTCTGCAACAGACCATGAATGGTGCTGACACCGTAATGCCAGAGGCCGACCGCCTCGGCCTCCAAAGCCATGTACCGCCGGTACTGCTCCTTGAACTGCGTCGGATCCCCCAACGCCAGTTCCCATAAGGCGAGCAGTCCGCCCCGCATCCCGTAGTACTGGTCCAACGCGATCGCGACCTCGGGGCCACCGATCGTCTCGCCGTTCTCCATCTTGCCGAACAGCGACCAGTCCCAGCCCAGCCGGTCGGCCAGCTTGCGCAGGCTCTCGCCGGACTCGGTCCGCAGGGACCGCAACTCCTCGGCGAACCGCTGGCGGGGAGATTGACTGCGGCCGGTCGTCGCTTTCCTGGTGGGCATGAAGCCCCCCTTCGAACGATGTGGAAGTTACTCCCGGACTGTGGAAGTAGCCCCCATAAACGTTGTCGCTCGCAAGGTCCGGGCCCAAGCTCGGTGACGCTCGGGACACGCACAGTAGCCCAACTCCCGTATGACATACAGGCAAACGGGGGAAATATCTGGATTGGAGCGACCGCTCATGGCGACGGAGAAGATCAGGCAGGCGGAGGAGGCGTGCGACACCCTCGGCGAGGCGCTGGCGCTCGCCGGGGTTCGGCTGCCGTCACTCGGCGTCGACCCGTGTACGTACGCCGAGTTCGATCCCGTACCGCTCGTCCAGCTGGGACGGGTGCGGCCCGATGTGGCGCTGGCCCTCGCCGCCGTCGTCGAGCGGGGGACGGCGAGGGCGGCGGACCCGGCGTGACCGGGCCCGTCTCGTCCGCCGCCCGGTTCCCCTGGCGTGACGTATGGCCCGCGCCCGCCAGGACCGGGGACGGGAACGACTGGCTGACCGGTGGGTGCTGGCTCTACTGCGGGCGGCGGGAGGTGCCGGTGCTGTGGGTGGGGTCCGTGCATACCCCCGGCGCGATCGGGGAGCTGTACGCCTGCGGCGGCTGTCTCACCGAGATCGCGCTGCGCGTCCGCCGTCAGGCCCTGGCCCGGGACGCCGCGTACGCGGGCGTCTGAACGCGCGAACGCACGCACCCGGCGACGAACAGAACCAGTGGACCCCCGCGACGCTGCAACGTCCGGGGGCACGGCCCATCAGCCGACTCTCGAACAAGGAGCTGACGAACGTGAGGGACATTAGCCGGGACACGAAGGCGTGTCCGGACGTTTTCCGGATTACGGCCGGACCCCGCCCCGTGGCCGGACCCCGACGGCCAGGATCCGGCCGGTGACCGGCGAGGGGCTGACCCAGCCGCCCCCGCCCGCGCGGACCGCGATCTGCTGCCGGTGCGGCCGGCCGACGTACGCGCCCGTCGCCGTGCGGTACGTCGGCCCGGGCGACGGGCGGGCAGCCGCGCAGGGGACCACGGTCTACGCCTGTCCCCTCTGCGCCCCGATACTGGCACCGGGGCCGATCCCCGACGAGATGCCGGAACTCTGCTGATAACCGGCCCCGGGCCATGTCTCTCAGCTCAGGATCACGCTCCGGGACAGGTTCCGGGGGCGGTCGGGGTCGTACCCCTTCGACTCCGCGAGGGTGACCGCGAGGCGCTGGACGCGGATCAGGTCGGCCAGCGGGTCGCAGGGCGCGTTGGCGACCAGCGTGCCGCCGACCTCGGCGACATCGGCCGCCAGGCCCTCGGGGAGCGGGCCGAAGGCCCAGGTCACGCGGCCGGGGGCGGTGATGGAGATGGGGCCGTGGCGGTACTCCATCGCGGGGTACGCCTCCGTCCAGGCTCCCGCCGCCTCGCGCATCTTCAGCGCCGCCTCCTGGGCCAGGCCGTAGGTCCAGCCCCGGCCGAGGAAGGTCCACTGCTCGGCGGCGACGACGGCCTCCGGCAGGGGCTCGGTGAGGGCGAGTTCGGCGTCGACCGCCGCGTCGGCGACGGACTTGACGCCGAGGGCGGCGGGGAGTTCGCCGAGCCCGGCGCGGAGGAACGCCAGGGCCGTGGTGGCGAACCGGGTCTGCACCACGGACTCCTCGTCCGCCCAGTCCAGCACGGCGACGGTGTCCGCCGCCGCCATCACCGGGGTGTCCGGGTCGGCGGTGAGGGCCAGCGTCGGGATGCGGCCCGCGACCGCGCCCAGGAGGTCCAGGACCTCCGTCGTCGTACCGGAGCGGGTGATCGCCACGATCCGGTCGTACGAACGGCCCACCGGGAACTCGGAGGAGGCGAAGGCGTCGGTCTCGCCGAGGCCCGCCGCCTCGCGCAGGGCGGCGTAGGCGATCGCCATGAACCACGACGTGCCGCAGCCGGTGACGGCGACCCGCTCCCCCGGTGCCGGGAAGCCGCCGAAGGCCGCCGCCGCCTCGGCGGCCCGGCGCCACGACGCGGGCTGGGTCGCCGCCTCGGCGGCGGTCCGGGAAGGGGTCGCGGAGTGCGTGGGCGTACGGGACATGCGTCGGGCTCCTTGAGCTTGAGTGCTGTCGGCTGATCCGGCCAGATCCACAGGAAACTCCTTAGCAGCAGGTCACCCCGGTCGGCAACGGCGCCCCCGTACCACGTCCCACCGGCCGAAATTGGTCTGGACCGGCGGGAGGAAGCAGTGATCGAGCCGTTGCCGAAAGGAGACCCCGTGGCATGGACCTCTGTGCGGAGTTGGTGAACAATCGCTCGAATTCCGGGCGTAGCCGCAGGGTTCGTGCTGTCCCCCACGGGACAACAGGAGGCGCCGGGACAGGCGCGCGAGCCGCGCGTACGGAAGACCCGCCGCACCGATCGTCCGGCGGGCTCCGGCGACCAGACGCTGACGCAGAAGCAGATTGGGACACCCTTCGTGCGACACCACCCCTTCCGACGCAGACCGCTCCGTTCCGCCGCGCCCGGATACGGGCGAATCGGGGCCGCCGCGGCGGCGTTCGGACTGACCGCGGCGACGCTCACCGGCTGCGGTTCCGACGGGGAGGAAGAGGTCACCCTCAGTCTCGTCGCCGCCGACTACGACGTCGACGGCGGCCAGAGCAGCCGGGCGTACTGGGACGGCCTCGTCACGGCGTTCGAGAAGAAGAACAAGGGCATCAAGGTCGACGTACGGATCGAGCCGTGGACCAATGTCGACCGTACGGTCCAGGAGATGGTCGACGCGGGCCAGGCACCCGATATCGCCCAGATCGGCGCCTACGCGGACTACGCCGCCGAGGACAAGCTGTACGACGTCGACCAGCTGCTCTCGCTCGGCACGATGACCAACTTCCTGCGGCCCCTCGCGGTCGCCGGTGAGCACCGGCGCACCCAGTACGGGATGCCGTTCGTCGCCTCCACCCGGCTGCTCTTCTACAACAAGAAGCTCTTCGACGAGGCCGGGATCGAGGAGCCGCCGAAGACCTGGGACGAGCTGCGGGACGCGGCCGAGCGGCTCAAGGACAACACCAAGGCGGTCTATCCGTACGCGCTGCCGCTCGGGCCCGAGGAGGCCCAGGCCGAGACCCTGAACTGGATGATCAGCGCCGGAGACTCGTACACCGTGGCCGGATCCGGCTACACCATCAACTCCGAGCGGAACGTCTCCACCGTGAAGTGGGTGAAGGAGAACCTGGTCGACAAGGAGCTGACCGGGCCCGTCACCCCCGGCCAGCTCAACCGGAAGGACGCCTTCGCGGCCTTCGCCCGGGGCGAGGTCGGCATGCTCAACGGGCATCCGTCGCTGCTGCGGATCGCCGACAAGGCCGGGATCGAGATGGGTACGGTGGCGATCCCCGGGCCCGACGGGAAGCCGCAGCACGCGATGGGCGTCGCCGACTGGGTCATGGCGTTCAAGGAGAACGGGAACCGGGCCGAGATCGGGAAGTTCCTCGACTTCCTCTACACCGACGAGAACGTGATGGCCTTCGCCGCGCAGAACAATCTGCTGCCGGTGACGACGAGCGCGTTCGACGCGATGCGGGAGGACCCTGAGTACAAGGAGCTGAAGGGCTTCCTCGACGAGCTGCCGGACTCCGTACTCCCGCCGGTCGGCAAGACGTCCTGGGCGTCGGTGAGCGCCGACCTGAAGAAGAACATGGGGCGCGCGGTGGCACCGGGCGGGAACCCCAAGGCGATCCTGGACGGGATCGACAAGAAGGCGGAGGAAGCGGAGCGGGCGGAGGAGGAGTAGCCCGCCGCCCGGAGGGGCCCGGGGGCCCGAGGGCCCGGGGGGAGCGCGGCGGGCGGGTGTCGGTGGCGGCGCCTATGTTGGACGGTATGACCGATGCCGACGAGGTGAACGCCGCCGCCGGGAGCGACGGGGACTCCGAGGGCTCCGGGGGCGGTACGGGGCGTACCGCCCGTGAGCTGACCGACCGCGACCGGGCCGTACTCGCCATGGAACGGCGCTCCTGGGCCGGACCCGGCGCCAAGGAACGAGCCGTCCGGGAGGATCTGGGCATGTCGCCCGTCCGCTACTACCAGCTGCTCAACGCCCTCCTGGACGACGAACGGGCCCTGGCGCACGATCCGGTCACCGTCAACCGGCTCCGGCGGGTGAGAGACGGGAAACGCGAGCGCCGATAGGGTCGGGGGCATGGGCAGCTCTCCGCACTCCCCGGACGCTTCAACGTCATCCGCACGCGGGCTCCCGGAGCCGTCGACGCCCGCCGGGCGGGACGGACTCGCCGCGTTGCTGGCCCGGCCCGAGAAGGCCGTGATCGCACTCGACTTCGACGGCACGCTCGCCGAGATCGTCCCCGACCCCGAACAGGCCAGGGCCCACCCAGGCGCCGTCCCCGCCCTCTCCCGGCTCGCGCCACGCGTCGGCCATGTCGCCGTGGTCACCGGCCGCCCGGCGGGCGTGGCGGTCCGGTACGGCGGCTTCGCCGGAGTCGAGGCCCTCGCGCACCTCGTCGTACTCGGCCACTACGGCGCCGAACGGTGGGACGCCGTCAGCAGTACGGTCCACACCCCGGCGCCGCACCCCGGAGTCGCGGCCGTCCGGGCGGAACTCCCCGGCTGCCTCGACCGGCACGGGGCATGGCGGGGCACCTGGATCGAGGAGAAGGGGCAGGCCGTCGCCGTCCACACCCGGCGGGCCGAGGACCCGGCGGCGGCGTTCGAAGCGCTCCGGGAACCCCTGGCGGCGCTGGCCGCCCGGCACGGCCTGGTCCTCGAACCCGGCCGGATGGTCCTCGAACTCCGGCCGCCCGGCATGGACAAGGGGGTCGCCCTCGCGGAATACGTCCGCGAGGTCGGCGCCGAGACGGTCCTCTACGCGGGCGACGACCTGGGCGATCTCCCGGCGTACGCGGCGGTGGAGAAGCTGCGGTCGGACGGGCTGGCGGGCGTGCTGGTGTGCAGCGGCAGTGCGGAGGTCACGGAGCTGGCCGACCGCGCGGACGTCCTCCTCTCCGGCCCGCCGGAGGTCGTCGCCTTCCTGGACGCGCTCGCGACGCGGCTCTCTCCCGGGGCCGCCGCGCCGTCTCCCTCCTGATCCTGGCGATCCCGGGCCGCGCGCCCGGCGGCCTGGTGTTGTCGGCGGTCTGCGGCCCGCCTGTGGCTTGTCGCGCAGTTCCCCGCGCCCCTAGGTTGCCCTCCTGACCGCCCTCGTAGGGAGGCGGCCCCCTTTTTCAGGGGCGGTGCGGTGGAGAGCATTTAGGGGCGCGGGGAACTGCGCGACCAGCCAGCCACGGTCCGCGGACCGCGAACAACATCAGGTCGCCGGGCGCGGCCCGGGTCCGTGGGCCTCACCCGGAGGGCCAAGGCTCTGGGGGTCCCCCCATCGCCGAGGCATAGGTTGGGGGTCCCCCCATTGCCGAAGGCATAGGGGGCGGAACTGCGCGAGCAACCACCGACGGGGCGCGGGCGACACTCCAGGGTCATGAGGGGCGGGGTTACTCGGGGGTCAGGGCCTCCAGTTGGTCGAGGAACCAGCGGGTCGGGGGGAGGGCCGTGGCCGCCGACGCGAGGCGGGCCGTACGGTCGGCGCGGACCTCCGGCGGGAGCGTCAGGGCCTCGTGCAGCGCCGCCGCCGTGGCGATCACGTCGTACGGGTTCACCACCACCGCGTCCGCGCCCAGTTCCTCGTAGGCGCCCGCCTCGCGGGAGAGGACCAGCACGCAGCCCGCGTCGGAGACGACGGGGATCTCCTTGGCGACGAGGTTCATGCCGTCGCGGATGGGGTTGACGAGGGCCACGTCGGCGAGGCGGTACGCCGCGAGGGAGCGGGCGAAGTCGTCCTTGACGTGGAGGACGACGGGCGTCCAGCCGGGGACCCCGTACTCCTCGTTGATCGCGTCGGCGAGCCGCTGGACCTCGGCCGTGTAGTCGCGGTAGACCGCGAGGTCCTGCCGGGACGGGTAGGCGAAGGCGATGTGGACGACGCGTTCGCGCCATTCGGGGCGGTTCGCCAGCAGACGACGGTAGGCGAGGAGTCCTCGGACGATGTTCTTCGACAGCTCCGTGCGATCGACCCGGACGATCGTCTTCCGGTCGTCGCCGCCGATCTGTTCGCGCAGGGCGGCCAGGCGTTCGTCCACATCGGGCCGGTGGGCCCGTTCGCGCAGGAAGTCGGCGTCGGCGCCGAGGCCGTGGACCCCGATCCGGGTGCCTTTGAGGGCGTCGGGGCCCAGGATCTCCGTACAGCAGGCGGTGAAGGCGTCGGCCCAGCGGCGGGTGAGGAAGCAGGTGCGGTCGGCGCCGGTGAGTCCGCGCAGCAGTTGTTCGGCGATGTCGTCGGGGAGCAGCCGGAAGTAGTCGGGCGGGGCCCACGGGGTGTGGGTGAAGTGGCCGATCCGCAGGTCGGGGCGGAGTTCGCGGAGGAGTCCGGGGACGAGGGCGAGGTGGTAGTCCTGGACGAGGACGGCCGCCCCGTCGGCGGCCCGTTCGGCGAGGGCTTCGGCGAAGGCCCGGTTGTACGTCTCGTACGCCCGCCACCGCCGCCGGAACTCGTCGTCGAAGACGGGCTCCAGCGGCGTCTGGTAGAGCATGTGGTGGACGAACCAGAGGACCGAGTTGGCGATGCCGTTGTACGCGTCGGCGTGAATGTCCGGATCGATGTCCAGCATCAGGACGCCGTCCTCGGCGATACCGCGCCGGACGGCCTCGCGGTCGCCGTCGCCGAGGGCGGAGCAGACCCAGAGGGAGTCGTCGCGGGCGCCGATGGCGGAGAGCCCGGAGACGACGCCCCCGCCGCCCCGTTTGGCGTCCAGTTCGCCGTCGTCGCGGAGGGTGTACGAGACGGGCCCCCGGTTGGAGGCGACGAGAACCCGGGCGCGGGCGGGCTCGGGAGCGGGGGCGTGGGCGTCGGCCGGGCCGGCCGGGGGCTGGGGGACCATGGTGTGGCCTTAGCCGTCCGCGCGCCGGGTCAAACGTCCGTTCGGCCGTCGTGGCGCGGTTCACGCCGTCCGCGTACGGCGGCGACGGCGACCACTCCGGCGGCGGCGAGGGCGACTCCGAGGCCGCCGAGCAGCCAGAGGCGTTCGGGTCCTTCGTCCCGGCCGGTGGGAGCGAGGGTGGGGGCGTGTCCGGGCGCTTCGGGCAGCCCGGCGGCGACGGCTCCGGGCGCGGGCGCGGCTCCGGCGGTCGCGTACGCGGGCGCCGCGCCGGTCACCGTCCCGCCGGAACCGCTCACGGCGGCCCGCTCCGGCCCGCCGGGCGCACCCGGGGGCGCCCCGGCCTGGGGTGCCGCCGCGCCCGCGACGGCCGCGACGACCAGGACCAGGAGGGCGAGCAGTCCGGCGAGGCGCAGGGCCCGGCGGCGGCGCCGGGGCGGGGCGCCCCGGCTCCCCCGGCGTACGGGTGGCCTCCGGTACGGCGTCCGGCCGCGCGGGATGCGGGCTACGCGCGGCGTACGGGGCGGCCGGGCCGAACCGGGCACGGCGGCGGGGGCGGGGGCGGGCGCGGGTACGCCCGACGACGGATACCGGGGCTGGGCAATGCGGGCATAAACCATACATAGGATATTCAGCCCCGCTTACCCGAAAAGTGTGGCTTATGCGGCGCGACGCGCCGCATACTCACCGATCTCGCGCATCGGCGGACGCTCCACGGTGTCCACCTCGTGGGTCACCGGCACGAACCCCCGCTCCCCCCGGTCGAACTGGGTCAGCGACGGCCGGACCAAATGTCCCCGGGAGAGTCGCAGTTGCGCCGTACGGTAGATCGCCGCCGCCATCCGGCCGAGCGCCCGGCCGTCCTGGTGGCGGTGTTTGCGGGAGCCCACGTCCACCTGGGCCAGCGCGTCCAGGCCCACCGCGTGCAGCGCGTCGACCAGCAGCGCCAGCTCCACCCCGTAGCCCACGGGGAACGGCAGCCGCTCCAGCAGGGAGCGGCGGGCCGCGTACTCCCCGCCCAGCGGCTGGACGAACCCGGCCAGCGCCGGCCAGTGCAGATTGAGCAGCGGCCGGGCCACCAGCTCGGTCACCCGGCCGCCCTGCCCCGGGGTCTCCCCCAGCGGGCGGTCGTACATCGCCTTGACGAACTGCACATCGGGGTCGGTCAGCAGCGGTCCGACGATCCCGGAGACGAAGTCCGCCGAGAAGTCCCGCAGATCCGCGTCGACGAAGCAGACGATGTCGCCCCGGGTCACCATCAGGGACCGCCACAGCACCTCGCCCTTGCCGGGCAGGGCCGGTATCCGGGGCAGGATCGCGTCCCGGTGCACCACCCGCGCGCCCGCCGCCGCCGCGACCTCCGCCGTCCGGTCGGTCGAGCCGGAGTCGATCACCACCAGCTCGTCGACGAGCGGGATCCGCTCCATCAGCTCACGGCGGATGACGGTGACGATGTCCCCGACCGTGGCCTCCTCGTCGAGCGCGGGCAGTACGACGCTCACCGTCGGTGACGGGTTGGCCGACCGCTTGGCGGCGAGCAGCCGGGACGGCGGACGGTCCGCCGCCGACCAGGAACGCGTCGCCAGCCAGCGCTCTACCTCTTCGAGCACGTGCCCTACTCCTCAGTCACTCGTCGTCACTCGTCGTCACCGGCCACCGCCGGTCAGCCGCCCCGCCGGGCCCGCGCGAGGGGGCTCTGGCCGGGTATGTGATCCATCTCGCGGTACGGACGACTATCTCAACCCTCCGGACCTTCAGTTACAGTCTTGAACAACGCGTACGCCGGTCGCATGCCGGGGTACCGCGTCCCACAATCGAATACCGCTCATCCAGAGGGGCAGAGGGATACGGCCCGTTGAAGCCCCGGCAACCCTCCAGCCGGTCTCCGTCGCCACGGCGCGCACATCGCGTCGGCGCCGCGAGGCTCCCGGCTCGGGAAGGTGCCAAATCCGTCTCATGGCGAGATGCGCCATGAGGAAGATGAGGAGAAAGGGCCTCGCCTCCATGGCTGCGCAGACTGTCGCAAGCACCGCAAACACCACCACCGCCGACACCGCCCCGGTGGACCTCGGTACCGCCGTCGCCCTCTCCTGTCGTGAGTGCGGCGAGCGCACCCCCCTCGGCCCCGTCTTCGCCTGTGCCGCCTGCTTCGGCCCGCTGGAAGTGGCGTACGAGCTGCCCGCCGGTGACCCGGAGGCGCTGCGGAAGGCGATCGAGGCCGGACCCGAGAACATCTGGCGGTACGCGCCGCTGCTGCCCGTCCCCGCCGACGTGGCGACCAAGCCGAATCTGAACCCCGGCTTCACCCAGCTGATCAAGGCCGACCGGCTCGCCGCCGAACTGGGCGTCACCGGCGAGCTGTACGTGAAGGACGACTCCGGCAACCCGACCCACTCTTTCAAGGACCGGGTCGTCGCCATCGCCGTCGAGGCGGCCCGCGCCTTCGGCTTCACCACCCTCTCCTGCTCCTCCACCGGCAACCTCGCGGGCGCCGTCGGCGCCGCCGCCGCCCGGGCCGGATTCCGCTCCTGCGTCTTCATCCCGCACGACCTGGAGCAGGGCAAGGTCGTCATGGCCGCCGTCTACGGCGGCGACCTGGTCGGCATCGAGGGCACCTACGACGATGTGAACCGTTTCTGCTCCGAGCTGATCGGCGACCCGATCGGCGAGGGCTGGGGCTTCACCAACGTCAATCTGCGGCCGTACTACGCCGAGGGCTCCAAGACCCTGGCGTACGAGATCTGCGAGCAGCTCGGCTGGCGGATCCCGGACCAGATCGTCATCCCGGTCGCCTCCGGCTCCCAGCTCACCAAGATCGACAAGGGGCTCCGGGAGCTGATCGACCTCGGACTGGTCGAGGACAAGCCGTACCGGATCTTCGCCGCGCAGGCCGAGGGCTGCTCCCCGGTCTCCGCCGCCTTCAAGGCCGGACACGACGTGGTACGCCCCGTGAAGCCGGACACCATCGTCAAGTCGCTGGCCATCGGCAACCCGGCCGACGGGCCGTACGTCCTCGACATCGCCCGGCGCACCGGCGGCGCGGTGGAGGACGTCACCGACGAGCAGGTGGTCGAGGGGATCAAGCTGCTCGCCAGGACCGAGGGCGTCTTCGCCGAGACCGCGGGCGGGGTGACCGTGGGCGTGGCGAAGAAGCTGCTCGACGCCGGGGTGCTGGACCCGGCGCTGACCACCGTCGTCATCAACACCGGCGACGGGCTGAAGACGCTGGACGCGGTCTCCCCGACGACCGGCCCCACCGCCGTCATCCGGCCGAGCCTGGACGCGTTCCGCGAGGCGGGCCTGGCAGGCTGACGGTCCCCGGCCGGCCCCGACCCCTGTCGAGGGCCGGTCCGCGCCCGGTGCCGGGCCGATCCGCGTCGCCCCGGCACCGGGCCGACCGCCCCCGCCGGGCGACCCGTCCCACTCCCCCGTACCGCTCCCGTACCGCTCCCGTCCGAGGAAGGCTCCACCCACCATGAGCGTCAGCGTCCGCATCCCGACCATCCTGCGCACCTACACCGGCGGAAAGGCCGAGGTGGCCGCCGAGGGCGCCACCCTCGCCGAGGTCATCGCCGACCTGGAGAAGAACCACACCGGGATCGCCGCCCGGGTCCTCGACCACCAGGGCAAGCTGCGCCGCTTCGTCAATGTCTACGTCAACGACGACGACGTCCGGTTCGAGCAGGGCCTGGAGACCGCCACGCCCGACGGCGCCGGGATCTCGATCATCCCCGCGGTGGCCGGCGGCTGCTGAACGCGCCGGGGGTACGCGCCCCGCGTGCTGCCGTGCGCCCCGAATACGGTCCGTGTCGTGAACGCCCCGGCATCTGACCCTGAGTAATGGGAATGGCCCCCTCCGTAAGAGATCCGGAGGGGGCCATTCTGCATGGTTGAGCACGCTAGAGTTGGGGAACGCCCCGCAATCCGGCATCAGTGGCCAGGTATGAGAATGCGCCCGGGCTCGATAAGAAGCAGCCAATGTCTGGCAACGCTCTGTCTCATAGGTTCCTTTTGTCCGGCCGGATTTGCCCCGGAATTCCATAAATTCAGGCCAATTACCCGATAGTAGCCTTCAGGATTTCTCGTCCGATTGACCTGTTGCAGAGGGCAGTTGTGCAGATACATTCAGCCGCGGTCGACGCGTTCCGGCGCACTCTGTGAGGTCCGGTGAGGTCTGACCCAGGGTCCGCGAGGTGCGGTCCTGTGCAAGGGCCAGTAATAGGGGAGTTAGGCATGGCTCAGGGCACCGTCAAGTGGTTCAACGCGGAGAAGGGCTACGGCTTCATCGCGGTCGACGGTGGTGCGGATGTTTTCGTCCACTACAGCGCGATTCAGATGGACGGCTACCGCACCCTGGAGGAGGGGCAGCGGGTCGAGTTCGAGATCTCGCAGGGTCAGAAGGGTCCGCAGGCCGACATGGTCAAGCTCGCGGTCTGACCGACCGTCCGCCGCGCGCACGCGTCACCGGCGCACGCACGCACTGAACAGGGTCCGCACCCCGGCTCGCCGGGGTGCGGACCCTCGCGTTTTCCCGCCCGCGCGCCCCCGGTAGCCCCTGGCTCGTACCCCCTTGCCCTATCCACAGGCGCTTGCACTCTGGGGGGTCGAGTGCTAATCATTGGCGTTAGCACTCTCCGGGTGAGAGTGCTACTGAAGGACCGAGTCGGTGAGGCTCGCCGACCGTGTGGCGCATGGAGCCGCACGGCCCGGCAGGCCGTCCGTCGCGGGCGCAGGCGCGGTCCGAATGAGCTTCCCACCCAGTCCGTGGAGGACACTTCACATGGCAAAGATCATCGCGTTCGACGAGGAGGCACGGCGCGGTCTCGAGCGCGGGATGAACCAGCTCGCCGACGCCGTCAAGGTCACCCTTGGCCCCAAGGGCCGTAACGTCGTCCTCGAGAAGAAGTGGGGCGCCCCCACGATCACCAACGATGGTGTTTCCATCGCCAAGGAGATCGAGCTCGAGGACCCGTACGAGAAGATCGGCGCCGAGCTGGTCAAGGAAGTCGCCAAGAAGACGGACGACGTCGCCGGTGACGGTACGACCACGGCCACCGTGCTCGCCCAGGCGCTGGTCCGCGAGGGCCTGCGCAACGTCGCCGCCGGTGCCAACCCGATGAGCCTGAAGCGCGGCATCGAGAAGGCCGTCGAGGCCGTCTCCGGTGCCCTCCTCGAGCAGGCCAAGGACGTGGAGACCAAGGAGCAGATCGCCTCCACCGCCTCCATCTCCGCCGGTGACACCCAGATCGGCGAGCTGATCGCCGAGGCCATGGACAAGGTCGGCAAGGAAGGCGTCATCACCGTCGAGGAGTCCCAGACCTTCGGTCTGGAGCTGGAGCTCACCGAGGGTATGCGCTTCGACAAGGGCTACATCTCGGCGTACTTCGCCACCGACATGGAGCGTATGGAGGCCGTCCTCGACGACCCGTACATCCTCGTCGTCAACTCCAAGATCTCCTCGGTCAAGGACCTGCTCCCGCTGCTGGAGAAGGTCATGCAGTCCGGCAAGGCGCTGCTGATCATCGCCGAGGACGTCGAGGCCGAGGCCCTGTCGACGCTGATCGTCAACAAGATCCGCGGCACCTTCAAGTCCGTCGCCGTCAAGGCTCCGGGCTTCGGCGACCGCCGCAAGGCGATGCTGAACGACATCGCCATCCTCACCGGCGGCACGGTCATCTCCGAGGAGGTCGGCCTCAAGCTGGAGAACGCCGGTCTCGACCTGCTGGGCCGCGCCCGCAAGGTGGTCATCACCAAGGACGAGACCACCATCGTCGACGGCGCCGGTGACAGCGACCAGGTCGCGGGCCGGGTCAACCAGATCCGCGCCGAGATCGAGAACTCCGACTCGGACTACGACCGCGAGAAGCTCCAGGAGCGTCTGGCGAAGCTGGCCGGCGGCGTGGCCGTGATCAAGGCCGGTGCCGCCACCGAGGTGGAGCTGAAGGAGCGCAAGCACCGCATCGAGGACGCCGTGCGCAACGCGAAGGCGGCCGTCGAGGAGGGCATCGTCGCCGGTGGTGGCGTGGCTCTGCTCCAGGCTTCCTCGGTCTTCGACAAGCTGGAGCTGGAGGGTGACGAGGCGACCGGCGCCAACGCCGTGAAGCTCGCCCTCGAGGCCCCGCTGAAGCAGATCGCGGTCAACGCCGGCCTCGAAGGCGGTGTCGTGGTGGAGAAGGTGCGCAACCTGACCCCCGGCCACGGTCTGAACGCCGCGTCCGGCGAGTACGTGGACATGATCGCCGAGGGCATCCTCGACCCGGCGAAGGTGACCCGCTCCGCGCTGCAGAACGCCGCGTCGATCGCCGCGCTGTTCCTCACCACCGAGGCCGTCATCGCCGACAAGCCGGAGAAGGCCGCCGCGGCCGCTCCGGGCGGCATGCCGGGCGGTGACATGGACTTCTGATCCCGGGATTCCCTCCCAGGATCGGTCGACCGGTCGTCCCGAAGGGCGGCACCCCTCTCCCAGGGGTGCCGCCCTTCGGCGTGTTCACGGCCATTCGGGGACACCCCGTCCCCCGGGCCGCCCGGCGGGAGCCGGACCGCCGGGGGGAAGTCCCGCCGCGGACCCCGGAGGAACCTCACCCGCGCCCCTTACGGGAGTACTGCCGGATTCCGCCCGGAATCCGGCCGGAATCCGCTCCGGGGCCGGCCCGTTTTCCGGTCGGCGGACCGGCCCGGCGGACCGGTCGGCACCCGGTCCGGCCGGTCCGGAAAGCCGTCGCGAATCAGGGCCCGAATGCCTGCCGCGAAAGGGCCGACGCCCGTCCGGCGATCCGTCCGGTGATCCGAACGGGAACCCGTTCGGCGATCGCGCGATGACCGGAATCGATCGGCTGGAAATCATCCTCCCGCTCGCCGTCGACCGGTAATCGATCCCCGAGTTTGGCCGAATTCCGCTGCGCCTGAGGAATGACCGCCACCGGATGCCATGGGACCCCAGGCATATACGACGCCGACTCCCGGGATGACTCGCGGCCGTCCCGCCGTCGGGCAGGGTCGTGGGTGTTCCGGAAACCCGGCGGAGGGAATTGTTCCGTGAAGGTGAGACGCCTGGCACCCGCCCTGGCGATAAGTGTGCTGACGACCCTGACCCCGGCGGTGGCCGTCGCCGCGCCGAATTCCGCCGGAGCGGATGCGGGACCCGGGGCGGGGGCGGGGGCGCTCCAGACGCGTACCGCCCAGGCGGCGACCGGGGCCGCGGCCGGACTCTCGGCCTGGCGGCCGTGCGGCGCCGACACACCCGCCGACTTCCGCTGCGCCACCCTGAAAGTGCCGCTGGACTACCGGAAACCGGACGGCGGGAAGATCGATATCGCCGTCTCCCGGATCCGGACCGCCGACCCCGCGAAACGCCGGGGCGTACTGCTGCTGAACCCCGGCGGGCCCGGCGGCGAGGGGCTCGGGCTGCCGGTCGCGTTCCGCCCGGAGCTGCCGAAGGCCGTACTCGACCGGTACGACCTGATCGGCTTCGACCCACGCGGCATCGGCCGATCCACCCCCCTGGGCTGCGGCCTCACCGAGACCGAGAGCATGTGGCCCACCCCGTACACCGCGCGGACCTTCCCCGCCGACGTGGCCCGCTCACGCGAGACGGCCGCCAAGTGCCGGACCGCGCACGGCGCCGCCCTGAAGCACTTCACCACCCGCAACACCGCCCGCGACATGGACCGGATCCGGGCCGCCCTCGGGGAGCGCGCGATCTCCTATCTGGGCTACTCCTACGGAACGTACCTGGGCGCCGTCTACACCCAGATGTTCCCGCGCCGCGCGGACCGGATGGTGCTCGACAGCGCCGTCGATCCGAAGCTGGCCTGGCGGGAGACGTTCCGGAAGTGGGCCCCGGAGGCCGAGTCCGCGTTCCGCCGTTGGACGGCGTGGGCGGCGGAGCGGGACGCCCGGTACGGATTCGGCGCCACCCCGGCGGCCGTCACCGACACCTTCTGGGACCTGGTCGCCCACGCCGACCGGACCCCGATCGACCTCGGCGCCGGACGCACCCTGAACGGCGACGGCGTCCGGGACGAGATGCGCGGCCTGTTCTTCCAGGCCACCGACGCCGCCGACGCCCTGGGCCTGCTGCGGGACGCCGCCGCCGGGAAACCCGTACCGCCGCTGCCGGAGGAACCGCCGCCGTCCGACAACGAGGCGTCGAGCCAGTTCGCGGTGTTGTGCGGGGACGCGGCCTGGCCCCGGAGCCCCGGGACGTACGCGCGGGACTCCGCCCGGGGCGCCGAACGGCACCCGCTGTACGGGGACTTCGCCTCCAACATCACCCCCTGCGCCTTCTGGGACCGGCCCGTCGAACCCCCGACGAAGGTCGACAACCGGGTCGGCGCGCTGATCCTCCAGAACGAATGGGACTCCCAGACCCCCCTCTCCACCGCCCTCGGCATGCGCCGGGCGCTCAAGGGCGCGCGAATGGTGACCGTCGACGAAGGCGAGGGGCACGGCGTCTACCTCTACGGCAACGCGTGCGCGGACGCGGTGGCGACGGAGTATCTGACGACGGGCCGCCTCCCGGCACGCGACACCACCTGCGCGGCCACCCCGGGGCCCCGGGTCGCGCCGTTCGCCCCGCGCGGCGACGCCTTCTGACGCACCCCGCGCGGCGACGCCTTCTCACGTACCCCGCGCGGCGACGCCTTCTCACGTAGCCAGCGCCCGGGAGCCTGATGTCGTCGACGGTCCGCCGACCGTGCGTGGCTTGTCTCGCAGTTCCCCGAGCCCCTAAATGCTCTCCCGAGCGCCGGTCCTGAAAAGGCGCCCTGCCTCTGGCAGGAGGCCGGTCTCTTTTCGAGGGCGTTCAGGAGGGCAACCAGGGGCTCGGGGAACTGCGAGACAAGCCACGGACGGGCCGCAGACCGCCGACAACGCCCGGTCTCCGGGCGAGACCCGGGTAGCCAGGCGAGACCTCGCGCCGTAGACCCCATGGAAGGAAACACCTCGTGCAGCTAAGACGACGTCCGCTACCACTCATCGCCGTCGGCGTGCTCGCCATGCTGACGCCGCTGCTCGGCGGCGCCCCGGCCAGTGCCGCCCCCGCCGCCCCCGCCGCCCCGGCGACCCCCGCCGCCGAGCAGGAGCCCCGGGGGCTCCACTGGCGGGACTGTCCCACCGCCGCCGCGCCCGACCTGCGGTGCGCGACGCTGAAGGTGCCGCTGGACTACAAGAACCCCCGCGGGAAGAAGATCGATGTCGAGATCTCCCGGATCCCGGCGACCGATCCGGCGCTCCGCCGGGGTGTGCTGCTCTTCAACCCCGGCGGGCCCGGCGGCCCCGGGCTCGACCTCCCCGGCGCGGCGCGCGAGCTGCTGCCGAAGGCCGTACTCGACCGGTACGACCTGATCGGCTTCGACCCGCGCGGCATCGGCCAATCCACGCCCGTGAGCTGCGGGCTGACGCCCGACGAGGCCGGGATCGAACGCCCCTACAAGAAGGAGACGTTCGCCCGCGACACCGCACTCGCCCGGTCCTTCGCGGAGAAGTGCCGGACCAGGTTCGGCGCCGGGCTGAAGCACTTCAACACCCGGAACACGGCCCGTGACATGGACTCCATCCGGGCCGCCCTCGGCGAGAAGAAGCTCAACTACTTCGGGATCTCGTACGGGACGTACCTCGGCGCCGTCTACACCCAGCTCTTCCCGGACCGCTCCGACCGCATCCTGCTCGACAGCGCCGTCGACCCCGCGCGGGTCTGGCAGGAGGACTTCCGGCTGTGGGCGCCGGAGACCGAGAAGGCGTTCCACCGGTGGACGCGCTGGGCCGCCGAACGCCACGCCCGCTACGGGCTGGGCCGGACCCCGAAGGCCGTCGCCGACACGTTCTGGGACCTGGTCCGCCGGGCCGAGCGGAAGCCGATCGAGGCCGAGGGGCGGCGCTACGACGGCGACACCATCCGCAGCTCGATGCGCCCGGCCTTCTTCATCAGGGCGAAGGCGAGCGAGTACCTGGTGGCCCTCAAGGAGGCGGCGGCCGGGAAGCCCGTCACCGGCGCCCCGCCCGTACATCCGGTCCCCGAGGACTTCGCCTCCGCCCTGTGGACCGTGACCTGCGGCGACGCCGACTGGCCGACGGATCCGAAGTCGTACGCCCGCCGAGCGGCCCGGGACAAGGTCCGTTATCCGGTCTTCGGGGACTTCGCCTCCAACATCACCCCGTGCGCCTTCTGGGACCGGGTCGCCGAACCCACCACGAAGGTCGACAACCGGGTCGGCGCGCTGATCCTGCACAACGAGTGGGACTCCCAGACCCCGCTGCCCGACGCGACCGGGCTCCGCGAGGCCATGAAGGGCGCCCGGCTGGTCCTCGTCGACGAGGGCGAGGGCCATGGCGTCTACGACTCCGGCGCCAGCAGTTGCGCCGTGCGGCACGCCGACACCTATCTCGTCACCGGCCGGCTGCCCGCGCAGGACACCCTGTGCAGGCCCGACCCGGGTGTCGCCGAGAACCCCGAGCGGCGGATCGGACCGCCGCTCCTCGCGCCCCGGACGGCACGCGGCTGACCCGCGGCGCCCTCGGGCCCCGCGCCCCTGACCGTCCGGTCCCGTAGAAACCCGATCCCCTGGAGAGGAACGTACGTGCGCGCACGACGATTCATACCCGTGGCCGCGGCGACCGCCGTGGCCACCCTCACCCCGCTGATCACCGCCACCGCCCCGGCGTCCGCCGCGTCTTCGGCCGGTACCGCGACGACGTCGGCGTCGGCGGCTCAGCAGCTCGACTGGAAGCGGTGCTCCGCCGACCAGCCCGCGAACTTCCAGTGCGCCACCCTGAAGGTGCCGCTGGACTACAAGAACCCCGGCGGCAAGAAGATCGACGTCGCGGTCTCCCGGATCGCCGCGGCCGACCCGGCGACCCGCCGGGGCGTCATGCTCTTCAACCCCGGCGGACCCGGCGGCTCCGGCCTCAACGACCCGCTGGACTGGGGCCAGCGACTGCCGAAGGACGTACTCGACCGCTACGACCTGATCGGCTTCGACCCGCGCGGGGTGGGCGCCAGCAACCCCGTGACCTGCGGTACGGCCCCGGCCGAGCGGAAGCTGTTCGACCCGTACAGCAAGGCGGCGTTCCCGGCGAGCGTCGCCTGGGCGAAGGGCTTCGCGGACAAGTGCCGGACCAAGTACGGCACCGACCTCCAGCACTTCACCACCCGGAACACCGCCCGTGACATGGACGCCATCCGGGCCGCCCTCGGCGAGAAGAAGATCAACTACATCGGGGTCTCGTACGGCACCTACCTCGGCGCCGTCTACACCCAGATGTTCCCGCACCGCTCCGACCGGATGGTGCTCGACAGCGCCGTCGATCCGAAGCTGGCCTGGCGCGACATGCTCAGGGCCTGGGCGAGCGGCGCGGAGCCCGCGTACGACCGCTGGCTGACCTGGGCGTCGAAGGAGAACGCCCGGCTCGGCTTCGGCTCCACGCCGCAGGCCGTGGCGAAGACCTTCTGGGACCTCGTCGCCCGGGCCGACCGGGAGCCGCTGCGGATCGGGGAGACCACCTTCGACGGCGCGCAGGTACGGCAGTTCATGCGACCGCTCTTCTTCTACAAGGAGGAAGGCGCCCAGATCCTGCAACTGTTCAAGGACGCGGCGGACGGCAAGCCCGTACCCCCGGCCCCCGATCTGACGATGCCGGACGCCGACATCTCCGCCTTCCACGCGGTGGCCTGCGGTGACGCGGCGGCCCCGAGGAACCCGGCGACCTACGCGCGGGACTCGGTCCGGGACGCGAAGCGGTACCCGGTCTTCGGCGACCACACCTCCAACATCACCCCGTGCGCGTTCTGGGACCGGCCCGCCGAGCCCACGACGAAGGTGAACAACTCGGTGAAGTCGCTGATCGTGCAGGCCGAATGGGACTCCCAGACGCCGCTGTTCACGGCGCAGGGCATGCACCGGGCGCTCAAGGGCTCCCGGATGGTCACCGTCGACGAGGGCGAGACGCACGGCGTCTACCGGTACGGCATCAGTGAGTGCGCGGACAACGTCACCACGAAGTACCTGGTCACGGGCGAGCTGCCGGGCAAGGACGTGACCTGTGCGGCGAACCCGTCGGCCGGTCCCGCCGCCAAGAAGCAGGGGCAGCAGCGGTGGCCGTCGCTCCCGGGGATCCCGAGGACCCCGGCGGACCGCTTCTGACCACCGCTTCAGACCGATTCTGACGCCTTCTGACGGCTCCCGACGCCTTCCCGCCGATTCGGTGGGAAGGCGTCTCCGCTCCCCGCGCGGCCCCTCCCGAAGAAAACGGAGTGCGTACATCCGTTCCGTTCCGGAGGATGGAGCCATGAGCGACAAGATCGAACGCGTCAATCCCGAAGGACTCCACTCCACCCCCGGCTACCACCACATCACCGTCGTCGAGGCGGGCCGTACCGCCTATCTTTCCGGGCAGTGCCCGCTCGACCTGTCCGGCGACGTCGTCGGCAAGGGCGATCTGAACGCCCAGATCGACCAGGTCGCGGCCAACGCGCTGACCGCGCTCGCCGCCGTGGGCGCGGGCCCCGAGCACGTCGTGCGCTCGGTGATCTACATCGTCACCCCGGACGAGGTGGTACTCGCCGAGGCGTGGGACCGGCTGAACGAGACCGGTCTCGCCGCCGCGTTCTCCACCGCGAGCACCCTGCTGGGCGTGGCGCAGCTGGGCTACCCCGGCCAGCTCGTCGAGGTGGACCTGACGGCGTCCCTGCCGGACTGACCCGTCCCGCGACCGGACCCGACCGGACCGGACCCCGACCACTCGACCGCCGAGCGGCCCCGACCCGTAGGTACGCGACGGATCCGGGCCGCTTCGTCATGCATGCGCCCGCCCGCGGCCCACCGGAACGACCTTCGTCGTCGGCGAGCACGACCAATGGCGGACGCGCCCCCTCCCCCGTACCGGCGAATCTTTACCCGGCACGACAAGCGGCGTACGGCGGCGAACGGCGGCGAGGAGGACGGCATGGAACGCGATCAGCAGCTCGACATCGGCTGGCGGGTGATCGGCATCCTCGGCGCCGCGTGGGGCGCGACGGACTCCGACACCATCGGTACCGAACACCTGCTGGCGGGCATCACCGACACCAAGAGCCCGGCCAAAGAGGCACTCGCCGCCGAGGGAGTGACCACGACCATGGTCGCGGCGGTGCTGCGCGAGCGCGGCGGCGAGGCGGGCGCCGGGGAGTGGGCCGGGGACGACGACGCCGAACACAGCGTGTCGTCGCTCGCCGTCGTCGGCGAGGACGGGGACGAGGACCGGCTGCTGACCGGTACCGCGAGCCGCGCCTTCGACCACGCCATCGAGCTGGCGGCGGCGGACGGCCGGACGGCGGACTCCGGTATCGGCAAGGTACTGCCCGAGCATCTGCTGCGGGGGCTGCTGAACGAGCCGGACGGCCGGTACGCCGAAGTGCTGGCGCTCTGCGGTACGACCCCGGGCGCGGTACGGGCCCGGCTCGACGGCGACGTACCGGACGACGGTACGGGCGGGACGGGGGAAGAAGGCGCGCCGGGTACGGGGGTCCCGGCGCGCCGCCTCGACCCGGCGCTCAACAGCACCCGGGAATTCCTGATCGGCCGCCGCCAGTACCCCATGAACCGGCTGCGGCGCTGGCTCCTGAGGGGCGTCAACTGGGCCAGCGCGCCCGCGCAGTGGGTCCACCACGAGACCTACGAGCAGGCCAGGTCGCTGAGCCACCGGCGGGTGGGCACCGAGCACGCCCTGCTGGCCGCGCTCGCCACCCACGAGGTCGCCGCCGCCCATCCACTGCTCGCCCGGGAAGGTGTGACCGGCGCCGACGTACGGCAGCTCGGCGGTGCGCGGCTGGCGGCCACGGGCCTCGACTACGCGACCGTACGGGCCGCTTTGGCGGCCGGTCCCGAGCTGGGTACGGACGCCGCACCCGTCAAGTCGTATCTGGAGAAGACACGTTCGGACGACGGAACCGGTCCCCTGGTGGAGTCCCTCCTGGAGGACGGGACCCGTGCCGGACGGCTCGTCCGGCTCCTGAGGGACACGGGCCCGCAGTGACCGACCGGCGACCGACCACCGCCGGGCACCGTCGAACCGAGGGAACCGACACCGCCATGTCCGACCGCGCCACCCGTACCCGTACCCGTACCGCCGCCGCCCGCCGGGGCTCCGTCCGGCTCGCTCTCTCCGCCGTCGTGGCGGCCGGGGCGCTGGCAGCGGGCACCGCCCCTGCGAGCGCCCGCCCGGCGGCGGCGCCCGTCCCGACCACGGCCTCCGCCTCCGTCCCGGCCTCGGCCTATGGGCAGTTGCTGACGCTGACCAGGCTCTCCGCCGAACGACTGGCCACCGCCGACCGGGTCGCGGCGGCCAAATGGGGCACCGACAGCCCCATCGACGACCCGGCCCGTGAGCAGATCGTCCTCGACTCCGTACGGCAGCAGGCGGAGGCCGCCGGAGCCGACCCGGAAGCCACGGTCGCGATCTTCCGCGACCAGATCGAGGCCAACAAGCTGGTCCAGCGGGAGCTGCACCGGCAGTGGACGGAGGACCCGTCGAAGGCGCCCACCGAACGCCCCGACCTGACCGAGATCCGCAAGGAGATCAACCGCGTCAACACCGAACTGGTACGCGCCGTAGCGGCATCGGACCGGGCCCGGTCCGCCCGCTCCTGCCTCGGCGCCCTGGCCGTGACCGCCGTACACGTACGCCACGAGAAGCAGCTCGACCGGCTGCACACCCTGGCCCTCGTACGGGCGGTCCCGTCGGTGTGCGCGAGCCGGTGACGAAGCTCCGTACCGGCGGATGACCCGCGTCACCCACCGTCCGACCGCGAACGGACGGCGGGCGCGACGCGACGACACACCGCCGGTACGGTTCACCGCTCACGCCCGCCGGAACCCGTCCGGCGTGCCGTCGGTCCACCCGCGCGGGGGGCGCGTGGACCGACGGCCCGCCGGCCCGAACCCGCGTTCCTCCGTATTCGCCGCTACCCGGGTCTCGCCCAATACTCGGGTCTCGCCCAGCGGCCTGGCGTAGTTCGCGGCCTGCGGACCGTGGGTGGCTGTTCGCGCAGTTCCGCCCCCTATGCCTTCGGCAATGGGGGGACCCCCAGCGCCTTGGCCCTCCGGCTGAGGCCCACAACCCGGGTCCCACCCGGCGGCCTGGTGTTGTTCGCGGTCCGCACCACCGTCGTGGCTGTTCGCGCAGTTCCCCGCGCCCCTGGTTGCCCTCCTGACCGCCCTCGGAAAAGTGACGGGCCCCTCTTCCAGGGGCGGGTGCCCCTTTTCAGGGGCCGTGCCGGGGAGAGCTTTTAGGGGCGCGGGGAACTGCGCGACAAGCCACCTGCGGCCCGCAGGCCGCGAACAACACCAGGCCGCCGGGCGCGGCCCGGGAGGGCCAAGGCGCTTGGGGGCGCGTCAGCGCGTGGTGGTGCGGGGGGTGACGGGGGGCGGCGCGTCCCGTCCCGCCGGGGCCCGGTCGTGTTCCGTGAGCATGTCGTGGGTGAAGCCGAACCAGTACGTCGCGGCGAAGCCGACCGCGTAGCCCGTCAGCAGTCCGCCCCCGTACACCGCCGCCGTCGCCCACATGCCGCCGTCGCCGCTGAGCAGGGGGAAGAGGGCCCATCCCGAGGGGCCGATGGCGGTCGCGCCGACCCGGTCGCCGAGCATCGCGCAGGCGCCGACGAAGCCGCCGCCGAACGCGCCGCCGACGCAGGCCGTCACGAACGGGCGGCCCAGCGGGAGGGAGACCCCGTAGATCAGGGGTTCGCCGACGCCGAGGAGTCCGGCGGGGAGGGCGGAGCGGACGGTGCCGCGTACCACCGGGTTGCGGGGCAGCCGCGCGTACACCGCCACCGCCGCGCCGACCTGGCCCGCGCCCGCCATCGCGAGCATCGGCAGCAGGACGGTCGCGCCCTGCTGCTCGATGAGGGTGGCGTGGACGGGGATGAGGGCCTGGTGGAGTCCGAGCATGACCAGGGGCAGGAAGAGTCCGCCGAGGACGAATCCGGCGACGGCTCCGCCCGCCGCCAGCAGCCGGTCGGTGGCGGCGCCGACGGCCGCGGCGACCTCTCCGGCGGCGTACATGAGTCCGTAGAGGGTGGCGAGCCCGGCGGCGACGACGGTGACGGCCGGGGTGACGAGGACGTCGAGCGCGGCGGGCACCCGGCCCCGGCAGAACCGCTCGACGGCGACGGCGACCAGCGCGGCGCCGAGCGCGCCCAAGACACCGCCCTGCCCGGGGTGGAGCCGTTCGCCGAAGACCTCGATCCGCTCGACGCCGGGGAAGACGACGACGGCGGCGACGGCGCCCCCGAGTACGGGCGTGCCGCCGAACTCGCGGGCGGTGTTGTAGCCGACGAAGACGGCGATCAGGGCCATGAAGCCGCCGGAGATCGCGGCGAGGGCGGGGGTGAGCCCGGGGGCGACTCCGAGGTTGGCGAGGACGCCCGTGATCCCGGCGACGATTCCGCAGCCGATGAGGGCGGGGATCAGCGGTACGAAGACATTCGCCACCCGCCGCAGGACGGCCTTGACCCCGCCGGGTCGGGCGCCCGGCGGGTCCGCCGCGATCAACTCCTCGAACGCGGCGGTCACCCGGTCGACGACCCCGGGCCCGAGGACGATCTGGTACGCGTCCCCGTCCGCCACGACCCCCAGGACGGCGGGGTGCCCGTACAGTTCGTCCCGCCGTACGGCGCCCGGGTCGGCGAGCCGCAGCCGCAGCCGGGTCATGCAGTGCGCGACCTCGTGTACGTTCCCGGCGCCGCCGACGTACTCCAGCAGGGCGCGGGCGGTCTCCCGGGCGTCAGGCCCCTGTCCGGTCATGGGTGGATATGTACCCCGGTCGCGGCCGGACCGCCCGCTCCGGCCGCCGGGTTCACCGAAGTGACGGCATGTCCGCCCCGGGGCATGTCCGCCGTGGTGCGTCCGCCGGCCGTTCCCGAGCCGTACGAGCCCTGCCCGGCCGTCCGGGTGACGATCCGTCGGCCCCCGCGCCGCGTTACCCAACCACCGGCGGCATGCGGTATGATCTTCACAGAAGACGCGCCGGGGAAACCCGGAGAAGCGGATCGCGCGTTGGTGGTCCAAGGAAAGACACCCCACTTCCCGTGGGGGGATGCAGGTGCAAGGCCTGCCCAGCGCTCAACGAGAAGGCCCCGTTCTCCGCCAGGAGACCGGGGCCTTCTGCCGTGCCGCCCGCGTACGTGTCCCGACCGGCATCCCGGAGGTCCGCCGCATGACCATGGCCCGCGCCGCCGAACTCCGTACCTTCACCGCCCTCGAAGCCGTCCGCGACGATCTCTTCGAGGTCTACGCCGATGTCCGCGCCCCGCTCCTCCATCTGCCCAACTACTCGCTCGCCGCGTTCGGCGAGCGACTGGACCGGCACGGCGCCGATCCCGGGTTCACGGCCGTACTCGGCTACGCCGACGGCCACCCGGTCGGCTACGCCTACGGCAACACCATCGGCCCCGGCCACCGGCACTGGCAGCGCACCACCCCGGAACCGTCCGAGCGGTACACCGGCCGTCCGGCCCTGGCACTGCGGGAGTTCGGGGTCCGGGCCGCCTGGCGGAAGACCGGTACGGCGCGCCGGCTGCACGACGCGCTGCTCGACACCGCCCGGGACGAGACGTATGTGACGCTCATGGTCAATCCGGCCGCCGGGGACGGCCGGGTCCACGCGCTCTACCGGTCGTGGGGGTACGAGGACATCGGCCGGAGCCGGGCGTCGGCCGACGCGCCGGAACTCGCCGTGATGATCAGGGCCATCCGCTGACCGGGTCCGGGCCGGGGCGGGGCGGGGCGGGGCATCGGCGGTCGCCTCGTCATACCCGCAGGGCCCGGCGGACCCGGTCCATCACGGCCGCGCGCTGGGCCGAACGCGCGGTGCCGGGGCAGGCGTGGCCGCCCCAGGCCGCGCCGCCCATGGAGTGGGTGCCCAGGCCGGCGCCTTCCGGGGAGTCCGTGACCTCGACGGGCCAGCCGTGGACCCGGACTCCCCAGGTGTAGACCCGGGCGACCGCCTCGACCTGGGGGCCGGTGAGGGGGTTCCGGGCGAAGCCGGAGGTCTCGATCGACGCCCAGGCCGCGTTGCCCGCGCGCTGGGTCCAGGCCCGGTCGTGGATCGAGACGTACTGCTCTATCTCGCCCGCCTGGGAGACCCAGAAGTGGGCCGAACTGCGGTACGCGGGGGTGGAGAACCGTTCGAAGAGGGATCCCTCGCCCTCCTGGACGTGCAGGATCAGTCCCCGCTGGGCGGTCCGGCCCTCCGGGGTGAAGTTCCCGGCGATCGGCTTCCGGGCGGCGCCGTCCATCCAGCCGGGAGGCCGGGGCGGTGGCGCGGCCGAGGCCAGCAGGGGGCGGGGGGCGTCCCGGGACGGCGGGGACTCGGCGGACGGGCGCGGTGTCGTCCGGCCCGTCGTGAGGAGGACGGCCGCCGAGACGGGCGCCAGGACGAGTCCGCCGCCGAGGGCGAGCAGTCCGCGCCGCGTCGGGCGCCGGTGCGCCGGGCTCACGGGCGGCCCGGACGGGCGTCGGGCGTGGTCCCACCGGGTTTCCAGGAGTTCGGCATGGCGACGAGGGTGACCCGGCAACGTGATCGGCTCTGTACGGGGATGTGATGGGAAGGCAACACCGGGCCGCCCGGGCGCGCCACGGGCGCCCCGCGCCACCGCCGTCGTCCCGCCCCCGCGCCGCCGTCGTCCCGCCCCCGCGCCACGTCCCGCGCCCCTTCCCCCGCCCGCGTGCGGCCCGCTCCCGGCGCGCCTACGGTGAAAAGGGGAGTGCCCGGACCCGCCGGAACCGTCAGGAACACCGGGAACACCGGGAACATTGGGAACGGCGGGACGCAGCTCATCGCCCACCGTCTGGAGGCGCGTCACCGTGGCAACGATCTCCTTCCTCGGGCCGTATCTCCTGGATATGAAGTCCCTGATCGGACCTCAGTGCCTGCCGACCGGGGGTGCGAAGACCATCACCGTCGGACCGTTCGAGCCGTTCGACGGGACCATCACGGCAACCGCCCACCCCGGGACGGAGGCGCCCGAGGGATACGGCCACAACCGGACGGCCGTCTGGGCTCAGGAGACGTACCTCCAGAAGATTCCGCACGTCCAGGGCGACCTGATCTTTTTCGAGTACGTGCTGTGGGTGACGCTCACCAATGTCGGTGAGCCCACGGTCCGGTACGTGACCCTCTGGGTCTCCCTGACCAAGGTGTGAAGGGGTGTCCGATGCTGCTGACCGTCGTACACGACCAGGAGGGCGCCATCGTGGGCGCCGTCGCCCATCCGCCGGGCACGCCGCCCGCCAATCCGCCGCTCGGGCCGGGGCAGAGCGCCACCGAGGTCGACGTTCCGGAGCTGGCGGTGGAAGGCGACCCGGCGGCGGCGTACGAGCGGATAGCGCTGGTCGTCGAGGAGTACCGGATCGACACGGGCGCGGGCGACGATGCCGGGGCCGCCCGGCTGGTCAGAAAGTAGTACCGCGCGCCGGGCCCGTTCAGCCCCGTGCCCCGGGCACCGTCTCCAGCAGATCGCGGGTGAGGCAGTGCAGGCGGAGGGCCGCGTCGCGGTCGAAGGCGGGCCGGTCGGTCCTGATCCGGCGGTCGCCGCGGTACGCCGTGAACGGCTCGACGGGCGGGTCGTCGACCAGCCCGGTCATCGGCGGCAGCGCCCGGTCCACCGGGGTCGCCAGGACCTTGAACGGCGCCTTCGTCAGGGTCCGCAGTACGCCCGGCAGATGGTCGGGCATGCCGGTGGCGACGACCCCCGGGTTGTAGGTGACGTAGCGGACCGGGCCGCTCCGTCCGTAGAGCTCGGCGAAGGAGACACCGAGCAGATCGTTGGCGCGGAAGGACTGGAGCACGGCCCGGGTGCCGGAGTAGCGGCGGGTGAGCTGGAGGTCGTCCCAGTGGATCCGGCCCAGGGGTACGCCGGGGGTGGCGACGTTCAGTACGACCGGCCGGGGCGATGCCTCCAGGGACGTACGCAGCCCGTGGCCGAGGACGTAACGGCTCAGATAGGAGAGCGCGAAGCTGTGCTCGAAGCCCTCGGGGGTGAGGGCGCGGGGGCCGGTGAGCCGGTAGCGCTGGGCGCAGAGGATCAGCGCGTCGACGGGTCCGTGGTCGGCGGCGATCCGGGTGGCGAGTCGGCGGGCGGCGGCGACGGAGGTCAGATCGGCGCGGAGGAAGACGGCCCGGTCCGCCGCCGGGCCCGCCTCCGCCAGCAGGGCCTCGCCCTTCGCGGGGGTGCTGCCGACGGCGACGACCCGGGCGCCGCGCCGTAAGTAGTGCAGGGCGAGTCCCTTGCCCAGTCCGTCCGTACCCCCTGTGACGACCACGGTCCGCATGCCGACTCCCCACCGATCCGGATAGAAGTTATCCGCTTTCATGGAGCCACCGTAACATCGAAGCGGATAAGGTTTATCCACTTCACGTGATCGGTGCACGCCATCGGTGCACGCGATCGGTTCACCCGACCGATTCGACCGCTCGACCGAGGGAAAGGCGCGGGAATGGACGGAGCACGGCCCACAGCGGAGGCCCGGCCGCTGCGGCGGGACGCCGAACGGAACCGGCGGCTGATCGTCGACGCGGGCCGGGAGGTCTTCGCGGCCCGCGGACTCGCGGCCACCCTGAACGACGTGGCCCATCACGCGGGGGTCGGCGTCGGCACGGTCTACCGGAAGTTCCCCGACAAGCAGTCCCTCGCGGACGCCGTGTTCGCCGGTGAACTCGACGAGATCGCGGCCCTCGCCGCCCGGGCCGCCGCCGAGGACGACGCCTTCGCCGCGTTCGGCGACTTCCTCGCCCGCTCCTTCGCCCGCGCGGCGACCAATCGCGGCCTGCGGGAACTGATGCGCGGCGGCGGTACGGGCGCGGCCGGTGTCGCCCGCGCCCGGACGGAGATCGCGGCCCACTGCACGGCCCTCGTCGCCCGCGCCCACGCCCAGGGCACCCTGCGGAAGGACGTCACGGCGGCGGACATCCCGTCGATCGCGGCGATGCTGGACGCGGTGATGCCGCCGCCCGACGCCCCGCCGTCGGAGAACCCGCCGCCGGAGACCTGGCGGCGCTGGCTGGCGATCCTGCTGGACGGGCTGAGGGCGCCGGACCAATAAACACCGAGCACTCGGCGCCGAGCACCGGGCCGGGCGGGGTGCGGGGGTCCCGCACGGGCGCAGGGCCGTACGGCTCCGGAGTCGCAGGGGGCACGGAGCCGTACGGCGCGGCGCATCGGCGTGGAGCCGTACCCGTACGCGTACCCGTACGGCCCCGGAAGCCGTGGCGGTACGGAACCGGGACCGGGACCCGCGCGCCCCGCCCTCGCCCGGCGGAGCGCTCCCGCGCGATTCCTCGCGCCCCCACGGGCCCCGAAGCGCCCCCCTCAGCCGAAAGCGCTTACTGAACCAGCACCCTTCACCCCCACTCCCTCCCCCATCGGAACACTCCCCTCCGGGGCCGTCCACAAGCGGATTGGCCAGACTTGATGCGATATATCCCGTCGAATCTCCGGCCCATCATTTGTATGACTCCGCAACAATTAGATGTAGTGGACTAGACCTATCCCCGGTCGCCAGCCAAACTATGGGCGTGAGACATGTCATCGCCCTCGATGTGGGCGGCACCGGTATGAAAGCCGCCCTCGTCGGGGTGGACGGCACGCTCCTGTACGAGGACCGGCGGGCGACGGGGCGCGAGCGCGGAGCCGACGCCGTCGTGCAGTCGATCCTCGACTTCGCCGAGGAGCTCTTCGACTACGGAGTCACCCACTTCGGACGCGGCGCCCTGGCCGCCGGGGTCGCCGTGCCCGGGATCGTCGACTCCGAGCGGGGGATCGCGGTCTACGCGACCAACCTCGGCTGGCGCGACGTACCCATGCGGGACCTGATCAGCCGCAGGCTGCGCGGGATCCCGGTGGCCCTCGGGCACGACGTCAGGACCGGCGGCTTCGCCGAAGGGCGGATCGGGGCCGGGAAGGGCGACGACCGGTTCCTGTTCGTACCACTCGGTACGGGCATCGCGGGCGCCATCGGCATCGAGGGCTCCATCGAGGCCGGGGCCCACGGCTACGCGGGCGAGATCGGCCATGTCGTCGTCCGGCCCGACGGACCCGACTGCGGCTGCGGTCAGCGCGGCTGTCTGGAGACCCTGGCCTCCGCCGCCGCGGTGACACGTGCCTGGGCCGAGGCCAGCGGAGACCCGTACGCGGACGCCGCCGACTGCGCCAAGGCCGTCGAGTCCGGCGACCCCCGGGCGATCGCCGTCTGGCGGGACGCCGTGGACGCGCTGGCCGCCGGACTGGTCACGGCGCTCACCCTGCTGGACCCACGGACCCTGATCATCGGTGGCGGACTCGCCGAGGCCGGGGAAACGTTGTTCACACCACTCAGGGCCGCCGTCGAGGAGCGCGTCACGTTCCAGAAGCTGCCCGCCATCGTCCCGGCCGCCCTCGGTGACACCGCCGCCTGTCTGGGCGCCGGACTGCTCGCCTGGGATCTGATCGCCACCGACTCGGAGGTAACCGCCTAATGGCCGCAAGCGCCGCACTCGCCCACAGCGCAGCGGGCGCCGCCCGCGCCGACAGCACGATCCTCACCGGAGCCAGGGTCGTCCTGCCGGGCGGGACGGTCGAGAACGGGACCGTGACCGTCGACGGTACGAAGATCTCCGCGGCCGGGGCGGCCCCCGCGCCCGACGGCGCGCCCACCATCGACCTCACCGGGCACTGGATCGTCCCCGGCTTCGTCGACCTCCACAACCACGGCGGCGGCGGCGCCTCCTTCACCTCCGGCACCGCCGACGAGGTACTCACCGGCGTCCGCACCCACCGCGAGCACGGCTCGACCACCGTCGTCGCGTCCCTGGTCACCGCCGACGCGGGCTTCCTCGCCCGGCGCGCGACCGAGCTGTCCGAACTCGTCCAGCAGGGCGACCTCGCGGGCCTCCACTTCGAAGGCCCGTTCATCTCCCCCTGCCGCAAGGGCGCCCACAGCGAAGAGCTGCTGCGCGACCCCGACCCGGCCGAGGTCCGCAAGCTGATCGACGCCGCCCGGGGCACGGCGAAGATGGTCACCCTCGCCACCGAGCTGCCCGGCGGCATCGACTCCGTACGGCTGCTCGCCGAACACGGCGTGATCGCCGCGATCGGCCACACCGACGCCACGTACGAGCAGACCGTCGAAGCCGTCGACGCGGGCGCCACCGTCGCCACCCACCTCTTCAACGCCATGCCGCCGCTCGGCCACCGCGCGCCCGGCCCGATCGCGGCGCTGCTGGAGGACGAGCGGGTCACCGTCGAACTCATCAACGACGGTACGCACCTCCACCCGGCCGCCCTCGAACTCGCCTTCCACCGCGCGGGCGCCGGGCGGGTCGCCTTCATCACCGACGCCATGGACGCGGCGGGCTTCAAGGACGGCCTCTACCAGCTCGGCCCGCTGGCCGTCGATGTCACCAACGGCGTCGCCCGGCTGGTCGAGGGCGGCTCCATCGCGGGCTCGACCCTGACCCTGGACACCGCGTTCCGCCGGGCCGCGACCGTCGACCTGCTGCCGGTCGAGGACATCGTCCGGGCCATCTCGGTCAACCCGGCGAGACTCCTCGGCCTCTACGACCGGATCGGATCGCTGGAGCCGGGCAAGGACGCCGACCTGGTGATCCTCGACGCCGACTTCACCCTCAAGGGCGTCATGCGGCGCGGCGAATGGGTCGTCGAGCCGAAGTAACGCGCCTGCAAACGCACGCCGCACGGGCCCGGGACGTCGTCCCGGGCCCGTGCGCGTCCGGTGCGCCACTTGTGATCCGGCGCCGAACCAGCACGCATTCCGTGCCAATGTGCGCGCGATAGCCGGACGGGCCCCTACGGGGGCCGCGCGCTGCCTAGCATGAGCCGGCGCGGGATCTTCGACTCCCCCGGTGACACGGCCACTCGGGCGGACGGAATCGGCGGGAGCGTTCCCGCGTTCGTCCCATCCCGATCCGAGAAGCCAGAGGAATCGAAGAGATGAAGTCGAGAATCTCCGTCGTCGGCGCCGTCGTCGCGGCGTTCCTGATCTTGCTGACCGCCAACCCGGCGGTGGCCGCCGGACGCCCGCTGGAGGGCAACGGCTGGAAGCTGATGGCCCATCACCGCGTCACCAGCATCGCGCCCGGCTCCGTCTTCACCATCACCTTCACCTCGACGGCGCTCAAGACCAAGTACACCCCGTTCCTCACCCGCTCGCTCGCCCAGCTCCAGGCCGAAGGCGTGAACATATCCATCGGCGGTGTCACCAACGTCGCCCCCGAGCTGTGCCCGCCCCAGGGCACGATCCAGTTCGCCGAGATCTACCGCCCGCTGGGCGAGCCCGGCGCGTCCCGCGCCCTGGCCTGCTGGACCGGCGACAACGCGGCCCGGGGCGGCCACGTCCAGATGAACTCGGAGTACTGGACAGGCTGGTACCTGCCCGAGTACATGCTGCACAACGTCTTCCCGCACGAACTGCTCCATGTCCTCGGGCTGTACCACCCCAACAAGGACCTCAACGGCGACGGCACCGTGGCGGCGCACGAGTGCGTGGCGACCTCGTACGGCAACAAGCCCGTCATGTGCGCGCCCAACGGCGGCTACACCACGACCACCAACCAGGGCAAGCTGGTCGGCTTCGACCTGGCGGGTGTACGACAGCTCATCGCCAACGGCTCGATCCCCTCGACCGCCGCGAAGCACGTCGGCGGCCCCTCCGACGGCGGAATGAGCGCACCGATCGGCTGACCCGGCGGCCGGTCGTGACCGGTCACGACCGGCCGAGGATCTTTCGCGCGAGCGCGAGCTGAGCGGTCCGGTCCTCGGCCAGGTCCCGGAAGAGGGCCGGGTTCTTCCGGACGGCGGCGTTCTGCACCTCCTGGTCGACCCGGATCCAGGTGGTGAGGAAGCCGGTCTCCCGCTTGCACCGCACATCGGCGACGGCGACGGCCCGCTCCCGGGCAATGGGCCGTTTCGACTTGCCCCAGGCCGGGTCGCCGAGCGCCTGGTAGGAGTCGGTATAGGTGTGGCCCGCCTTCTTCATACAGGCGCTCCACCGCTTGTCGGCTGCGGAGACGCGCGGATCTCGGCGGGCCACGTCGAAGGTCTGTGCCGAATGCCCGGCCAGCAGGGACATCTGGTCGCGTTCGACGCCACGGAACATCCGCTCATCGGCCTTCTTCCAACAGCCCCCGGTCGAACTGTTGGGCCCGAACGCGGCATTTCGCTCCCGGAGCGGAAGGTCGGCGCGGTCGGCGTATACGGCCTCCAATCGCTTGCGGGCCGGGGAGAGCGGCGGCAGATGATAGCCGTAGCGGGCGGCGACACCCGGATCGGCGAGCCCGTAGCGACGATCGTGCGGGCCTTCGGTATCCGACCGGGTGAGCACGGGCAACGGCGTCCAGGACAGACCCGACTCGCGCATGCAGTCGCCGAGCAGCCGGTCCTTGGCCTGCTCGATGACTTGGTTCTCGTACGGAGTCGTCTCATAGGTGTCGAACGGAAGTACCAGGGTCGAGATGTCCACCCGGCTCGCGGGTACGGCGGGGTCTGGCGTGGGGCGCGGCGCGGCGGACGGCCGGTCACCGGGGGCGAGCGCGACGAGAAGGGCGATGGCCACCGCGACGGCGACCGCGGACGAGGCGAGGAGAGTGATACGGCGGGCGCGGTTCACCGGAGCCCTTTCGGGGTGAGCGGTCACGGCACGGCGGGGTGCCCCGGCCCGAACGCGCCGGGGCACCTGTTGAGGGTCGGGCCTACTGGAACTTGATGCAGCTGAACGTGTTGTTGAAGTTCTTCCCACCCCAGGGCCGCAAATCCAGGGTCCAATACGCCTCACCACCGAGAACGGGGAAGGGGTCGCCGCCGCAGGATCCGGTCCTGCTACCGATGGTGTACGCGACCACAGTACGAGTCCCGTAGTTCGCGGCGGAGTTGGCGCCGTTGTCGACCGGGATGTTGGTGCCATTCCAGTAGTTGTCGCCCAGCCAGTGGTTATCGGCGGTGAAATGGACCGTATGACCGCTATAGCTCTCACTGCCCCAGAGGTGGAACGGGCCCGCCTGCGCCGATACCGGCGCGCTGACCGCCGCCGCCGGAGCGGAGACGCCGTCGGCCCCGCCGGACTTGTCGGCCGCGACGGCCGAACCCGCCGTGGCGACTCCCATTCCCATGACCGCCAGAAGTGCGGCAGCCGTCGTGGCCTTCCTGGCCGCTATGCGATTCACCATGATCTCCTTATGAGTTCGGGCCCCTGCGGGCACTGATCCCGAAACGAGCTAGGTGGTTCTTCGGGGCGATTCACACATTAGGGAGGCGGCGGGGAGCCGAGTTGGCCGTCCGTGTGGAGAACTTGGCCGTGCGTGTATCACGTATCACGCGCCCCGGCCCGCTGCCGGAACGCCCGGGGGCTCATGCCGTACGCCTGGCGGAACGCCCGACTGAAGGCGGCGCCGTCGGTGAAGCCCCATCGGACGGCGATGGCGTGGATGGGCTGCTGCCGCCGGTTGACGACGGCGAGGTCGGCCCGGCTGCGTTCGAGGCGGCGTCGGCGGATCCAGGCGGCGACGCCTTCCTCCTCCTGGTCGCGGAAAAGGGAGTAGAGAGTGCTGAGCGAGATGTGATGGTGGTCCGCGACGGACTGCGGGGTCAGATCGTGGTCAGCCAGTCGGGTTTCGATGAACGAGCGGATTTCCCGGAGGGTGGCCCGGCCCGCGCCGCCGCCAGCTCCCCCGCCGCCGGAATCGGCCCGTGGCACTTCCGATGGTTCCGGGCCCTGGGCGAGAAACGCGGACATCACATCGAGCAGGGACTGCTGCAAGGATTTCAACTCCGGCCGGGTACAGCCCGGAGCGTGTGATCTCAGCGCGCCGAGGAATTCATTCAGAATGGCTTCGGAGCCTTGACCGGCGGGATTGTTTTTACCCCGCCCCCGTTCCCCGCAGGTCGCGGCTTTGGCACAGAGCCGGGACGCGCCGTGCCGGACCGGATCGCGGGAAAGCCTGAGATTTCCGCAACGCCGTCGGGACTTCTCCATTCACACTCCCAGATGATCGATTCGACGGGGGCCGTCGGGCCACCGAATCCCGGGAAGCGTTCCGCACCGAAGTGCCCTTTGAAACCACGGAGGGAAATCACGAACCCGGCCGACGGGTCCGGTAGTGCGGTTATCACCGGCTCCGCGCCGGCCGTCATTACCCCGTGATGCCAGGCGGGAGTAAGCGGGTGCCGAACCCCGAGCCGCCGGGCCGGGGTCCGGACCCGGGCCCGGCGGCGCCCTGGACCAATCCGGTACGGATCCGCCCGAAAGGAAGTTTCGGACGGTTCCGGCCGGACCACGGCCGGGGGTCTGGGCCAACGGACCGGCGTTTGGCATGATCAGGACCGTATCCGGGGTCGGCCCGAGCCGACCCGACGCCGACAGGGGTGGTGACCACGATGGCGATCCTGACCGTCACCCTGAACGCCGCCCTCGACATCACCTATCGGGTCCCCGTCCTCACCCCCCGCGCCACGCACCGCGTCTCCGACGTCGTGGAGCGCCCCGGGGGCAAGGGCATCAACGTCGCCCGGGTACTGGCCGCGCTCGGCCGGGACACCGTCGTCACCGGGTTCGCCGGGGGGCCCACCGGGACCGTGCTGCGGAAGTTGCTCGCGCCCCTCGCCCCGTACGACGCGCTGGTGCCCGTCGCCGGGGCCAGCCGTCGTACCGTCACCGTCGTCGACTCCGCCGACGACGGCCGTGACACCACCCGGTTCAACGAGCCGGGGCCGCTGGTCTCGCCCGAGGAGTGGGCCCGGTTCGTCGGCGTCTACGAGGCTCTGCTGAAGGACGCCGAAGCGGTCGCCCTCTGCGGCAGTCTGCCGCCCGGGATCCATGTCGGCGCCTATGCCGAACTCGTCCGCCGGGCGCACGCCCACGATGTGCCCGTGGTCCTCGACACCGACGGCGAACCGTTGCGCCGAGGGATCGCCGCCCGCCCCGACCTGGTCAAACCCAACGCCGACGAACTCGCCCGGCTCACCGGCGCCCGGGAGCCGGTCCGGGCCGTGCTCGGGGCCCGCCGCCGGGGCGCGCACGCCGTCGTCGCGTCCTTCGGGCCCGACGGGCTGCTCGCCGCGACCGCCGACGGCGTCTGGCGGGCCGCGCCGCCCGCGCCGGTCCGGGGCAATCCCACCGGGGCCGGTGACTCGGCGGTCGCCGCCCTGCTGACGGGCCTGGTCGACGGCGTGCCGTGGCCCGAGCGGCTGGTACGGGCCGTGGCCCTCGCCACGGCCACCGTTCTCGCCCCCGTGGCGGGCGAGTTCGACGCCGCCGCCTATGAGCGGCTGCTGACCGATGTCACCGTGGTGAGACACACGGAGCCGAACTAGCCGGTACGCATCCCGTACGCAAGGGGAGACATGCCCGTCGTCAGTACACGTGAGCTGGTCGGGACGGCGGTCGCCGCCGGGACCGGGGTGGCCGCGTTCAATGTGATCACGCTGGAGCACGCCGAGGCCGTGGCCGAGGGCGCCGAACGCGCCGGGCGGCCCGCCGTGCTCCAGATCTCCGAGAACGCGGTCCGCTTCCACGGCGGCAGGCTCGCCCCGATCGCCGCCGCGACGCTCGCCGTGGCCCGCGCCTCGACCGCGCCCCTCGCGCTCCATCTGGACCATGTGGTCACGCCCGAGCTGCTGGAGGCGGCGCCCGGCGAAGGCTTCGGCTCGGTGATGTTCGACGCCTCCGCCCTGCCGTACGAGGAGAATCTGGCCGTCACCGCCCGGATGACGGCCTACGGGCACCGGCACGGGGTCTGGGTGGAGGCCGAGCTGGGGCGGGTCGGCGGCAAGGACGGCGAGCCGCCGCCGGGCGCCCATACCCCGGGGGTGCGGACCGATCCGGACGAGGCCGCCGCGTATGTCGCGAAGACCGGGATCGACGCGCTGGCCGTCGCCGTCGGCTCGTCGCACGCCATGACCGAGCGGACCGCGGCCCTCGACCACGGGCTGATCGCCCGGCTGCGGGCGGCGGTCCCCGTACCGCTGGTGCTGCACGGCTCGTCGGGCGTACCGGACCACGAGATCCGGGCGGCGATCGCCGCCGGGATGGTGAAGATCAATGTGGGGACGGCGCTGAACACCGCCTTCACGGGGGCGGTACGGGAGTATCTGGCCGCCCACCCCCGCGCCGTCGACCCCCGGAAACACCTCGTCCCGGCTCGCGAGGCGATGGCCGGGACGGTGGCGGGCTTTCTGGGGCTGCTGCCGGGGTGACCCCGGGACGCCCCCGCGGGCGCGGCGGGGCGCCCGTCAGGGCTTGCGGACCTCCAGCCAGTCCAGGTTCACATCGCACTGGTCCCCGGTCTCGCAGGAGATCTTGATCTCGTTCTCGCCTTCCTTCAGCGAGACCGGCGCCCAGGTCGTCTGCCAGTTCTTGTCGAGCGCCGGGTCGCTGGCGCCGATGAAGTTCTTCAGCCCGATGGGGTTGGTGTTGGCCTTGCCGTTGATGGTCAGCGTGGCCAGCGCGTCCTTCGCGGGGATCGTGTACCGGACGTAGAGCCGGTACTCGCCCTTCTGCCGGATCTTCGCCTTCCACGTCACCGACGAGCCGACCTGGTTGAACTGGGTGACATACGCCCCGCCGGTGCCCTCGGCGCCCTCGATGGAGGTGTCCGTGGTGGCGTTGCCGCCGAGCTGGAGGGTGACCGCGTCCTGCTTGGGCAGCGGGCCGGTCTCCTCCTTCTCCTTGTCCTTGTCCTTGTCCCGCTCCTCGGCCTTGTCGTCCGGCGCGGAGGGCGCGGGGCTGGCGGGGCCGCCGACGGTCTGCTTGTCCTCCGAGGTGTCCTTGGGGGCGTCCTTGGTGACGATCGCGACGGTGATACCCACCACGACCACCGCGACGACCGCCACGGCACCGATCAGCAGACCCCTGGTGTTGGGGCCGCGGCCCCGGCCGCCGGAGCCGTGGGCGCCGCCCGGGACGGTGGGCGGCCCCGAGCCGTGCCTGCCGGGTCCGGTGCCGCCGGGGTAGGTCTCGGGCGCCGCGTACTGCGCGGCGGGCTGGTGGTAGGGCTGCTGCCCGTACGCCTGCTGCTGGGGCGGCGGATAGCCGTACCCGGGCTGCTGCGGGGCCTGCTGCTGGTGGTGGCCGTACTGCCGCTCACCGACCGCCCTGACCTGGTTGTACGACGTCCTGGGGACGCCGGGCTGCGAGGCGGGCCCGGGGTAGCCGTAGCCCCCGCGCGCCTGGCCGGGCCTGGTCGCGCCCGCGGCCTGCCCGTCCTCGTACAGGTAGCCGAACGGGTCGTCGTCCTCGGGCGTGCTGCCGTTGGGCCTGCCTCCGCCGTTGTTCGCGGCCGTCATCCCTGTCACTCCTCACCATGTCGCCGGCGGTACGCCGACTCGGCGAGCCTACCCGGTTCGAATGAACCAATCGTTCGGTGTTGACCGTGATCGGTACGGACGGGACGGTCCCGGCCGGGCGCCCCCGCACCCGCTTCTCCCACAGAGCGTACGGACGTTGGACGCCGGGTCAATGAGCGGATGGACACAGGACGGGTACAACGCGGGCACGGGCGGCGGACGGAATCCCGGCGGGCGCGGAGCGCGGCCGTCCGGTCTCCGGCGCGCGCGGTGGTACGACTCACCACGGTCAGCCCGCGCGCCGGTGGACCTTGGAGCGCGACCGCTTCTCCTTGTACATCCGCTCGTCGGCCGAGGTCAGCACCTCGTCCACGGTCATTCCACAGCTCGCCCAGCCGATCCCGAAGCTGGCGCCGACCCGGACCGCCCGGCCGCCCGCCCTGATCGGCAGCACGATCGCGTTCCGCAGCCGTACCGCCAGATCCTCGGCGTCCGCGATGCCCAGGCCGTCGGCGAGCACCACGAACTCGTCACCGCCGAGCCGGGCGACCGTGTCGCCCTCGCGGACGCCGGTGGTCAGCCGCCGGGCCACCTCGATCAGTACCTCGTCGCCCGCCTGGTGACCGAACCGGTCGTTGATCGACTTGAAGCCGTCGAGGTCGCAGAAGAGGACCGCGAGCCCCTTCGTGCCGTCCTCGGCGCCGCCCTCGGGCACGGTGATGTGCACATGGTGGTCGTAGGGGTGGCCGGCCTGGCCGAAGGCGTAGCCCTCGGTGTTGAAGATCGCCTCGGTGTCGGCGTCGTGGTCGTAGTCGAAGTCGTAGGCGCCCTCGTACTCGTAGTCGTACGCGCCCTCCCCGGCCGGGCGGCCCTGCGGCGCCTGCGGCCGGTCGCAGAGCTTGGCGCTGAGCCGGGAGCGGAGTTCGGCGCTGTTGGGCAGGCCGGTCAGGGCGTCGTGGGAGGCGCGGTGCGCCAGCGCCAGCTCATGGCGCTTGCGGTCCTCTATGTCCTCGACGTGGGTGAGCAGGAAGCGGGGGCCGTCGGCGGTGTCGGCGACGACGGAGTTGCGGAGGGAGACCCAGACATAGCTGCTGTCCCGCCGCCCGAGCCGTATCTCGGCCCGGCCGCCCTCGGCGGAGGTGCGCAGCAGGGTGCCGACGTCCTCGGGGTGGACCAGGTCGGCGAAGGAGTAGCGGCGCAGTACGGACGCGGGGCGGCCGAGCAGCCGGCAGAGCGCGTCATTGGTCCGCAGCAGCCGTCCGTGCTGGTCGCCGCCCATCTCGGCGATCGCCATCCCGCTGGGGGCGTACTCGAACGCCTGCCGGAACGACTCCTCACTCGCCCGGAGCGCCTGCTGTTCCCGCTCCAGCCGGACAAGTGCCCTTTGCATGTTTGCTCGCAGCCGGGCGTTGCTGATCGCAATGCCCGCCTGGGAGGCGTACATCTGGAGGGCTTCCTGGCCCCAGGGGCCGGGGCGGCGGCCGTTGCGGGGCCGGTCGACCGAGATCACGCCGAGCAGCTCGCGGTTGCCGCCGGAGCCGTGCATGGGCGCGTAGAGCCGGTCGCGGGGGTGCCATTCGTCGTCGAACCGGGGCTCGGGGCCCTCGGTGTGCCACTGGGGGACGTCGTCCTCGATCAGCACCCAGCCCTCGGTGTGCGGGATGAACCGCAGATCGCCCCACGCCTCGCCCATGGAGAGCCGCCGCTCCCAGGAGGCCCGGGGGCCGACCCGGCCCGTCATCAGGGCCTCGGCGGCGGAGCTGCCCGCGAAGGCGGCGACGACGAGATCGCCGTCGGAGCGGACGAGGTTGACGCAGGCGAGTTCGTAACCGAGGCCGGACACGACGCCGTCGGCCACGTTCTGGAGCGTGTCGGCGAGGCTGCCGGCTCCGGTGAGTTCAGCCACCACCTTGTGCAGCTGCCGCAAGGTCGCAAGGCGGACGTAGGGCTCCGACTCGGTCTCCATGCTCGCTCTCCCCGAGACCTCGACAGCAGACTCCAGGTATCTCTTCGGCCTTCGTGTTGCGGTCTTCATACGGTCGTTCCACGCCGGTTCGCCGATGTGGTTTCCCGGCCACTGAATCACAGCGAGCTGTCCACTCGGTACACAGGGTCAACAAATACCGCCCTCTGTGACTCAAGTCACATGGAATGATGAGAGGACCCGGGATGTACGGGGATGCACTTTTGGCCTTTACCAGCGTTTTCGGAGTGCAAATCGGTTCTGTGTACGGAGGGTGACGGGGGCGTACGGGAGCGTGCTCCGGGGCGCTCCCGGGGGCGCGCGGAGCGGGCCGGAGGAGGTACGGGGTACGTCGGATGGTCCCCGTGGGGCCCGGGAGGCGGCGAATCGCCCCTGCACCGTGCCTGAACCGCGCCCTGAGCCGCGCCCGCACCGCGCCGGGACCTTGGTCCTAGGTCCAACGCATCCCCCGGGGCCCGATGCGGCGCCCCGTTTGGTCCGGTTAGCGTTCCGTGTGTGTTGCATACGACTCCCTCCGGCCCCGCCGCCGGACATGTTCCGGCCCCCGGTGTCCCCCATGCTGAGGGGGTGAGCAACGACGACTTCCGGGCCGCCATGTCACGACTGGCGGCGGGCGTGGTGCTGGTGACCGCGTTCGACGAGGACGCCGGACCGCACGGCGAGGACGCCGGGATGACGGCGACCGCCTTCGTCTCGGTCTCCCTGGATCCGCCGCTGGTGATGGTCAGTCTGCGCAACGGCTCCCGGATGGACGACCTGCTGGACGAACAGCCCCTCTGGGCGGTGTCGGTGCTCTCCGAGAGCCAGCGGCACATCGCGGGCCGGTTCGCGATGAAGGGGCGGCTGAGCGACCGGCTCCTCTTCGAGGACATCCCGTACCGGCGGGGCGAGATCAGCGGTTCACCGCTGGTGGGCGGCGCGCTGGCGACCCTGGAGTGCCGGACCGAGCAGCGGGTGGTCGCGGGCGATCACACCCTGGTCATCGGGCGGGTGCTGTCGGTGGGGCTGCCGAGCGCGGAGGGCGGCCCGCTGATGTACTTCCGCGGCCGGTACCGGCATCTGAGCTGACGGGCGGCCGGGGCGGGGCCGGGTCGGGTCGGGTCGGGTCGGGTCGGGTCGGGTCGGGTCGGGCCGGAAGCGTGCTGCCGCCGGGCCGTCGGGCCGCGATGCCGTCCACAACGCCGGGCCGTAACGCCTTCGTACCGCCGGGCCATGACGCCTTCGTAGGGCCGTACGTCCCCGGCGGCGGCCGAACCGGAACCCGAACCGGAACCCGCAAAGGAACCTGAAACGGAACCCGATGCGGAACCCGGTCCCGGGCCGGACGAAAGGCCGGGCGCCGAGGGTCTCGCGGCCGTCGCGGCCCGGGAGGGTCCCGTCGTCGCCGGATGCGGCGCCGGGGTCAGGAAGTCCGGCGAATACCCCTGCGGCGGGGCCGGATCGAGCGGCATCCGCAGCGCGCCGCCCAGCCCGAACCGTGCCCAGGACCGCCGCGCGGTCGGCAGATCGGCCCGGATGTCGGCACTGATCCCGGTCCGGAGGGCGGCCGACCGTCCGGCGCCGCGCCCCGTCCCCGTACCGCCGTTGCCGTCCGGGCCTCTCCCGTCCGGGCGGCCATCGGCAGGACCCGTAGCGGAGTCCGTAGCGGAGTCTTTACCGGAACCGCCTCCGGAATCACCGCCCGAAGCGTTGCCGGAACGACCGGCCCAACCGCCGCCGGGGCCACCGCCCGTGGCCCCGCCCAGTACGTGCGGGCTCAGCGGCAGCTCCCGTCCGGGCGGGCCGGACCATCGGCGGCAACCCGTACTGGGTCCGGGTCGCCGCCTCCGACTTCACCTCCGCGCGGACGGCGAGCTACTACATCGGCCACATCGACAACGGCACCAGCTGGATCGACGGCGTCCGCACCTGCTGAAGCCGGTGACCGCGCCCGGCCACGGCAGCGGCCGGGAAGTCCGGTAAACCACGGGACCGGACCGGGGCCGGGCTGGTGAACTGACCGGATGCTGGTGACCCTGGTTCTGCTCGCCGCTCTGGCCTCGACCGTGTACCTCTTCGCCCGGGGCGTCGAGGCGGCCCTCGACGCCCGCCGGTCACGGGGACCCGACGCGGGCGGGTGGCTCCTCCGCTCCGCCGCCGCGTTCACGGGCGCGGCGGCGGCCGGATGCTACGCCTGGGGCCTGCTCGGCGCCGCCGCGGCCGCCCTGGACACCGTCGACACCGGTGGCGGCCCGGCGCCCCTGCGGGTCTGCCCGACCGTGACGGCGGGATCCCTCGCCGACCACGGTGTGGAGTATCTGCCGCTGCGCTACGTCTGCGAGACGGAGGACGGTACGACGTACGTCACCGACGACGTACCCGGGTACGTGACGCCGGTGGCGCTCTCCTTCGCCGCGGCCTCCGTCGTCCTGGCGTTCGCGTCCCGCCGCACCGGAGGCACCCGGGAGGCCCATGGCTCGCGGGACCTGCGGGACTCACGGGACTTGCGGGACCTGTGGGCCGACGTGGACAGCTCCCACGGCCCCGGGGACGCGGGACCTACTCCGCCGCAGCCTCCGCCAACAGGGCCGCGATCTCCGTGAACCCGCGCCTGCGGGCATGCCGCAGCGGCGTGACACCGTCCGCGTCCGGCAGTCCGGGGGTGGCGCCCGCCGCGAGCAGGATCCGTACGACCCGCTGGTGCGCGGGCCCGCCGTCACCGAGGAGCACCGCCTCCAGCAGGGCAGTCCACCCCAGGTCGTTGACATGGTCGACCTCGATATCGGTCTCCGTCAGCACCGCCCGGACGTACGCCGCGTGGCCCCGCTCGGCCGCCGGGATCAGGGACACCCCGCCGAAGCGGTTCCGCAGCCCGACGTCCGGATTCGCGGGCAGCAGGGCCCGCATCATCGCCACACTGCCGGTCACCCCCGTCACCAGCCAAGGGCTGTCGTGCCTGGCGTCCTGCGCATCGGCATCGGCACCGGCCGCGACCAGGACCCGGGCGGCCTCGACATGGTCGCCGACGGCCGCGAGCAGCAGCGGGGTACGCAACTCGGCGTCCCTGACGTCCGGATCGGCGCCCCGGGCGAGCGCGGCCCGTACGGCGGTGGCGTCCCCGCGCCGGGCGGCGTCGAGGAGCGCGGCGGCGGCTGCGGTGTCGGCGGTCATCTGCGGACTCCTGTCGTCCGGGCGTACGGGGTTGTACGGGCGGGTGGGTGTGCGGGTGGGTGTGCGGCGGCGGCGTACGTACGGTCGATCCGCGCGCCGTGTCCCCGCCCGTACCCCCACTGTGCGCCCCGGCGGACCCGGACCCGGTCGCCGCACCGGCCACCGGACGCGGCCCACCCGGCGGACCCCGGTGTCGTCCGATCGTCGGATGCGCGACGGGCCGGGGGCGCCCCGGCGGGACGGACGGGCTCGCGGGACGGACGGGCTCGGCGGACGGGGCCGACCGGCGGACGGGCTCCCGGCAGCCGGGACGGCCCGGTCAGGACCAGTCGTTACGGGACGACCGGCCGCGCTTCGTCTCGGAGCGCTGCTTCTTCTCCCGCAGCCGCCGCTCGTTCAGCCCGCGCGGAATCCGCGTGGGGCGGCGCGGCTTGGGCGGCGGGGCCGTCGCCTCGGCGAGGAGCGCGGCCAGCCGGACCGCCGCCGTCTCCCGGTTGCGCCACTGGGAGCGGTGCTCGGAGGCCCGGACGGAGATCACCCCGCCGACCAGCCGCCCGGCGAGCCGGTCCAGCGCCCGTTCCTTCCAGACCGGGGGCAGCGCGTCCGTGGCCGCGAGGTCGAACCGCAGCTCGACCTGTGAGTCGCTGGTGTTCACATGCTGTCCGCCCGGCCCCGACGATCTGGAGAAACGCCACATCAGCTCGGCCTCCGGAAGGGAGACCGAGCCGCGGATGACATAGGGCCCGGACATGCCCCCATGATCCCGCGCCGACCCCGGATCCGTCATCCCGCTTTTCCGCCGCCCCGCACGGCACCCGGCACCCGGCACCCGGAGCGGGGCCCGGGAATGGAAGGGACGGATGTGGAACCCGGTACCGGCCTGTCGGCGTGATGGGGGTCAGAGGTAGCTTCGGACCTGGACCGGCCCACCCGATCCGGGACGAATCGTTTCGGGGCGGAGTACCGGAACCGGATCCGACGACGCGCACACAGCTCACAAAAGGGGATGTCCCACATGGCAGTAAGCCTGACCAAGGGCGGCAACGTATCGCTGACCAAGGAGGCGCCGGGTCTGACCGCCGTCACCGTCGGCCTCGGCTGGGACGTCCGTACGACCACGGGCACGGACTTCGACCTCGACGCCTCCGCGATCGCGGTGAACCCGGCGGGCACGGTCGTCTCCGGCAGCCACTTCGTCTTCTTCAACAACCGGGCGACCCCGGACCAGACCATCGTCCACACCGGCGACAACCGCACCGGTGAGGGCGGCGGCGACGACGAGCAGATCAATGTCAACCTCGCGGGCCTGCCCGCCGATGTCGACAAGATCGTCTTCCCGGTCTCGATCTACGACGCGGTGACCCGCAGCCAGAACTTCGGCCAGGTGCGGAACGCGTACATCCGGATCGTCAACCAGGCCGGTGGCGCCGAGATCGCCCGCTACGACCTGAGCGAGGACGCCGCGGTGGAGACCGCGATGGTCTTCGGCGAGCTGTACCGCAACGGCGCGGAGTGGAAGTTCCGCGCGGTCGGCCAGGGCTACGCCTCGGGCCTGGAGGGCATCGCACGCGACTTCGGCGTCGCGCTCTGACACGCCCCTTCTGACGCCGACCCTTCGGCGCCGAGTCGGCCCCGCTCCCCCGTATCGGCCGGAGCGGGGCCTTCGCACTACGACTGTGCGCAGACGGCCCCCTAGTTTTCAGGGGCGGTGCCCGGGAGAGCATTTAGGGGCGCGGGGAACTGCGCGACCAGCCACGACGGTGGTGCGGACCGCCGACAACATCAGGCTGCCGGGCGCGGCCCGGGTTGCTGGGGCGTTGCCCTGGAGGGCCAGGCCGCGCCGGGCGCGACCCGGCAGCGGGACGCCCCTCAAGAGGGTCAAGACAGAGCCGGGCGGCCGTCGCCGTACAGCCAGACGTCCCACACCTTCCCCAGGTCCTTCCCCGACACCCGCTCCGCGTAGGCGGTGAAGTCGGCGGTCGAGGCGTTGCCGTGCCGGTGGGCGGCGGGCCAGCCGCGCAGCATTTCGAAGAAGTCCCGGTCGCCGATCGCCCGCCGCACCTGGTGGAGCACCATCGCGCCCCGCCCGTAGACCGGTGCCTCCGTGAGTTGTGCCGGGGACGGCGGCTTCGCGGGCGGGAAGGCCCAGTTGGCGTCGTCGTCGTACGCCGCCGCGAAGGAGTCCCCGGCCGGGACGCCTTCGCGGTCCTCGGCCCAGAGCCATTCGGCGTAGGTGGCGAAGCCCTCGTTGAGCCAGATGTCCTGCCAGGTCTCGGGGGAGACGGAGTTGCCGTACCACTGGTGGGCCAGTTCGTGGACGACGGTCGGTACGTCGAACATCCCGGCGGGGACGACGGGCCGGTTCTGGGTCTCCAGGGCGTATCCGGCGATACCGTCCGGGACGGCGATCACCCCGGCGGACGAGAACGGATACGGCCCGAACCGGCCGACGGCCCACTCCAGGAACTCCGGCACCCGTTTCGCAACGCCCGCGGTGGCGCGGGCGACGGAGGTGTCGGCGGCGCTGACGACGGGCAGCCCGTCGGCGGCCTCGGCCCGGGTGATCGCGTACGGCCCGATCACGAGGGTCGCCAGATAGGAGGCCATGGGTTCGGCGGTCCGCCAGACGTAGGTGGTGTCGTCGGGGCCGGTGGCGGATTCGCGGACGAGTTCGCCGTTGGAGACGGCGGTGACGCCCTTCGGCACGGTGACCGCCAGCTCGTAGGCGGCCTTGTCGCTCGGATGGTGGTTCCCCGGGAACCAGGCGGCCGACCCGGCGGGCTCCCCGAGCGCCACGGCCCCGGTACCGGTCCGCAGCCAGCCCTCCTCGGAGCCGTCGGGGTCGGTGACGACCCTCGGCAGCCCGGAGTAGCGGACGACGGTACGGAAGTCGGCGCCGCGCCGGATGTCGTCCCGGGGCCGGATCGTCAGCTCGTCCCCGGCCCGGCGGGCGGTGGCCGGCTCGCCGTCGACGGTGACCTCGTCGACGGTCAGCCGGTGCAGATCGAGATTGAAGGCGCTCAGCTCCCGGTCCGCGCGGGCCACGATCTCGGCGGTCCCGACGAGCCGGCCGGAGGCGGGGTCGTAGTCGAGGGCGAGGCGGTAGTGCCGTACGTCGTAGCCGCCGTTGCCGAGCTTCGGGAAGAGGGGATCGCGCACCCCGGCGGCCCCGGGCTCGCCCCGCACCCCGCCCAGCTCACCGGGCGTACACCCGCCGCCGCCCACCCCCAGGACGACCGCGCCCAGCACGGCCCCCACCACCCGCACCGACCGAGGCATCCGCAGCATGCGGGGATCCTAGGCTCCTCGTGGCCTGGTGAAACCCGCCGTAAGGGGCGGTACGGCCGTCGGTCAGGTGGTGTCGTGGATGTTGTGCTCGGCGAGATCGGGCGCGTGCCGGGCGACGGCCCGGTAGTCGGCGTCGTCGTGGAGGACGGTGAGACCGTGATGCGCCGCGGTGGCCGCGATCATCAGATCGACCGCGGACGCGCCACGGTGCTCACCGGCACGGGCCAGGCGGTGCTGCACTCCACCGATCCAACGCCCCGCGCTCTTCGGCACGGTGACATCGGGGTACACATCGGCGAACATCTCCACGATCTCGTCGTACTCGCGGCCGTTCCTGGCACTGTGGAGGAATTCGGCGCGCTGCGGGTAGCAGGATCCGATGACGCCCGCGGTGAGCGCGGCCCGCCACGCGTGCTGCAACTCCGCCGAGCGGAGCAGCCGGACGAGGGCCGAGGTGTCGAGCAGAAAGATCACCAGTCGTGCTTCTCCGCTTCGTGCCGACGCTCGGCGTCCTCGACCGCGCCCCATTCACGAGCCCGCTCGAAATGGCCCGCCACCCGGGCCGCTCGCTCGTGCTGGTCGGCGTAGAAGGCGAGAGCCAGATTGACGGCTTCCTTCTTGGTCCTGACCTTCGCCAGGACCATCACGCGCGCCAGGGCTTCGTCGTCGATATCGATCTGGGTCACTGACATGCCACACACTCCCAGCGATGTTGGTCACATACAAAGAAACACACATGACCAACGATGACGCGGCGACCCGGTGGGATTCCGGGCCGCCGCGCACGTGCGGTGCTTGCGGTGCGGGCCCGTACGGGTCAGCGGCCCAGGGCCGCCGCGCCCGCCTTGGCGAACTCCTCGTCCTGCGCGCCGCTCGGGGCGCCCGCGACGCCGATGCCCGCGATCGGGGCGCCCTTCGACTGGACGGGGGTGCCGCCGCCGAGGAAGAGGGTGCCGGGGATGTCCTTCAGGTTCGGGGTCGACTCCAGCCGCTTGACCAGCTCGGACGTCGGGGCGTTCCACGACACGGCGGTGAACGCCTTCTTCTCGGCGGACTCGTAGGACTGCGGGCCCGCGCCGTCGCCGCGCAGGGTGACGATGGTGTTGCCGTTGCGGTCGACCACGGCGACCGTGACCCGCTGGCCGGAGCGCTCGGCGGCGTCGAGGGCGGCCTGCGCGGCCTTGGTCGCGGCGTCGATCGTGAGGTGGGTGGTCTGCTGGAGGTTGCGGTTGTGGGTGTCGGCCTTGACCGCGGCGCGGGACTCGGCGGCCGGGGCGGACGCGTTCGCGGACACCGCGCCGAACGTTCCGGCGCTGATCGCGGCGGCGGCGACGGTACCGGCGACGACACGGGCGCGGATCGACATCTTCTTCATGGACCTGACTCCTGGCTGCGGTGGGTACCTGCGGTTCGCGGGCCGGTCGACCCGTCTGCCATCGATCCTCCGGGCGGAACCGGGCCCCGGCCGTCGGCGTACCGGATCGTCGCCGCGTGCATGATGGAGGACGGCCGGGTCGACCGATCGGCTGATGCGGCCGGACCCCGGCCGGGTCACCATGCGAGTGGGGGCCGTCGCGCGCACCCGCGCCCCGCCCCCGTACCGAACCGGCGCTACGAGCACACCAGGAAGACCAGCATGCGGCGTGAGACCGGACCCGGCCCCGGACCCAAAACCGGACTCGGAACCGGAACCGGAACCGGGGCCGGGGCCGAGCCCGGACCCTGGACCGACCCCGGGACCGACGATCCCCGGCCCGCGGTTTCCGACCGGGGCGCGCGCCGGGACGACCGACGGCTCGACACCCTGATGAACGTCGCGTTCCTCACCCTCCTCGGCGGCGCCCTGCTCCGGTTCGTCCTCAACCACCCCGACAGCCCCCGGCTCCCCTGGGTGACCGGCCTCGCCGCCGCCCTCGCCGTACTCCAGCTCGCGGCACCCCGGCTCCGGCTCGCCGCGCCCCTCGGCCCGGCCGGGGCGCGCCGGGCGGAGCTGGCCGGATTCGGGCTGACCGTCGGCTGCTGGGTGGTGATCGTGCTGCTGGCTCCGAGCTTCGCGTGGTGTGCCGTACCGCTGATCTACACCGGGCTGCGGACCCTGCCCGCGCCCGCCGCGATCGCGCTCGTCGGCGTACTGACGGCCCTCGTCGTCTACGCCGAATGGCAGCTGCGGCACGGTCTCGACCCCAACCTGTTCCTGCTGCCGCCGACCGTGGCGGCCCTGGCGACCGGCGTCTTCCTCCATATGCGCCGCCAGGCCGACCGGCTCCAGGCCCTGGTCGACGATCTGATCAGGACCCGGCGTGAACTGGCCGCCACCGAACGCCGCGAGGGCACCCTCGCCGAGCGGCAGCGGCTCTCGATGGAGATCCACGACACGCTCGCCCAGAGCCTGTCCAGCCAGCAGATGCTGCTCCAGGCCGCGGAACGGACCTGGGACAGCGACCCCGGGGCGGCCCGGGGCCATGTCCGTACCGCCGAGTCCATCGCGGAACGCAGCCTCACCGAGGCGCGCCGCTTCGTCCACGATCTGGCCCCCGCCGACCTGGCGGCGGGCGGCGGCCTGGCGCAGGCCCTGCGGGTACTCGCCGACCGGGAGTCGTCCGGCGCGCTCCGGGTCCGGCTGCTGGTCGACGGCGCCCCGGCGGTCCCGCTGCCGGACCGGACGCAGTCGGCGCTGCTGCGGATCGCGCAGGGCGCGCTGGCCAATGTCCGGGAGCACGCGGACGCGTCGCTCGCCACGATCACCCTCACCCACCTCGACGACCAGGTCGTCCTCGACGTCGCCGACGACGGCCGGGGCTTCCCGCCCGCCGCCGCGGACGCCCCGCCCGGGATCCGCGGCCACGGCATCGCCGCGATGCGGGCCCGCGCCGGGCAGCTCGGCGGCGTCCTCACCATCGAGTCCGTGCCCGGAGAAGGCACGGTCGTCTCCGCCGCGATCCCCCTGGAGCCCCAGTGACCCCCCGAGACACCGCCGTACGGATCCTGCTCTGCGACGACCACGCGGTGGTACGGGCCGGGCTGCTGGCCCTCCTCGGCAGCACCCCCGACATCGAGGTCGTCGGCGAGGCGGGCAGCGGTGAGGAGGCCGTCGCGATGGCCGCGAAGCTCCGCCCCGACGTGGTGCTGATGGACCTCCAGCTCGGCGCCGGGATCGACGGGGTCGAGGCCACCCGCCGGATCGCCTCCCCCGACGTCCACGTCCTGGTCCTGACGACGTACGACACGGACGCCGACATCACCCGCGCCATCGAGGCGGGCGCCACGGGCTATCTGCTGAAGGCGGAGCGCCCGGAGGAGCTGTTCACCGCGATCCACTCGGCGGCCCAGGGCCGTACGGCGCTGTCGGCCCCGGTCGCGTCCCGGGTGATGGACCGGATGCGCGGCACGGGCACCCCGACGCTCACCGACCGCGAGACGGACATCCTGGGCCAGCTCTCCCGCGGCCTCGGCAACCGGGAGATCGCCCGCGCGCTCTTCATCAGCGAGGCCACGGTGAAGACGCATCTGGGCCGGATCTACGCGAAGCTGGGCGTCGACACGCGCGCGGGCGCGGTGGCGGTGGCGAAGGAACGGCGGCTGCTGCCGTAGCCCCTCCGGAGCGGTCGGGAGCGGGACCGGAAGCGGGACGGAGCCGGAGGTACGGGCCGCGAGGGTATGGGCGCCGTGGGGTCAGCCGGTGAACGCGGCGGACGGTTCCTCCCCGTGCTGGGCCTGCCGGGCGCGTTCGGTCACGGCGTGGGCGAGGCCCGCGACGACCGGCGTCTCGACACGGTCGTCGCCGCCGCCGTAGGTGACCCGGAGGACCACGGTCCCGGCCCGGATCAGGGTCGCCATGGAGTAGGCCGGCTCCGCGCCCTCGTGGTCGTCCCGGGCGAACGCGAGACTCTCGTCGCCGAACGGCTCCAGATAGGTCAGTCCGACGCCGTCGGCCGAACGGGCCTGGTCGGCGCGCTTCTGGTAGCCCGCGACGGCGGTGACGGCCGACTCGTACGCCTCGACCTGGACGAACGCCCGATGGCCGGTACCGGGCTCGGCGTAGACGACCTGGCCTTCGCTGAGCAGCCCCCAGCACCCGCTGTGGCACCTCTCCGGGGCCACGGCCGTGGTCTCGGCCTCCCCCACCGGCGTCCAGCCGGGCGGCATGCTCTCCGGGCCGGGCAGCACGGCTTCGGCCGACCGGAGTCCGAGGCCGGTCCTGGCGCCGTCCACGGCCGTACCCGTGGCGCTCGGCCCCCCGGGTGCCGCGCCGGCCGAGCCGGAACGGCCGTCGTCGCCGACGACCCGTACCAGCCCGTAGACGGCGAACCCGAAGACGAGGACCACCGCCAGGATCAGCGCCGTCACGGTGACCGGCGCCGCGTTCCCGAGCGGGGACGGCGGCCGGGGCGGGACCACTGTCGGCGGCTGCCCGTGTGCCGCCGCGTCCGGCTGCTCCGGCCTGGAGGATGCCCCGGTCTCCGGATGCTCCGGATCGCCCGGGTCGGGCCCCGCGCGCTTTCCCGCCCCGTCACCTCCGGCCCCCCTGGCACCCGCTGCCCCACCCACCCCCGGGGCCAGCAATGTCATGATCCAAGACCATAAGTCGGATGAGTCCATGGGGCAGATTATCGCCACGCCCCCACCGATCCGACCGGCGTTTTCCGGCCTTCGATCCCGCCCGCCGACGGCGCCCGGAAAAAGAACCCGCCCACCTGCGGCCCGTCGCGGATAATCGGCGTATGACTGAAGGAAAGGACTCCCGGGCACTCGTCCGGTGACCCACGACCCCGGCTGGGACCTGGTCGGCACGCTCGGCGGCGGCCCGTCCCTCTTCGACGACATCCGCGCGGAAGCGGTAAGGCTCCTGGGCCGTACGGACCCGGACCCGGCCCCGTACCCGCCACGACGCACACCCCCGCCCGAGGCCCCGGCGCACAGCCGCCGGGCGGCCCTGGCCCCGGACGAACCCGAACGGATCGCCGCCGTCGTCGCCCGGCTGACTGCGACCGGAGGACCACCGGACCCGACGGTCCTCGCCCATCTCGACCGGCGGGTAAGGCGCCTGGGACGGATCGGCGCCGACCATCCGGTACTCACGGCGATCGGGCGGCGCGCCCTGCCCCGCGACCGGCTGGCGGCGCTGGCCCGCTGGTCCGCCACGCGCGGGGAGCACCTCAACGCGGTCCGGTTCGGGCTGCTGCTCGCCGCCCGGCACGGTGGCTGCGGCCCCTATGTCCTCCGTCGGCTCGGTGTGATCGGCGACTTCACCGACGCGGCGATCGTGGCCGTCCGCGCGCTGCCCCGGGACCCGGAATCCCTGCTGCTCCACATGGCGGCCGAGGCGGAGGGCTGGGCACGGGTGGGGCTCGTCCGCGCCCTCCGGGGTTCGGCCGACCCCCGGGTCGAGGAGTGGCTGATCCGCGAATCGTGTACCGGCGGCGTACTCGACAGCTACTTCTGTCTGATCGCCGCCGAGACCGGTGATCTCGCCGGGGCCCTCGACCGGGACGAGATCGACGACGAACTCCTGCGGGGAGCGGGCCGGTTGCTGGCGGCGCTGACCGATGTGGACGGCCCCGGCACCTCGATCGGCTCGTACGAGGACGGGCCCCGGGCACTGATCCGCTATCTGCACCACGCCACCGCCCGACCGCCGTCGACGGAATGGTTGCTGGGCCTGGCCGGGATCAACCGGTTCCTGACCCGGCCGTCGGGCGCGGTGGAGCGGTGGGGCGGCCGGATCCGGATGCTCCGGGCCGCGTACGCGAAGACGCTGTACGCCCCCGGGACACCCGCCCTGATCGAGGCGGCGTGGCACGGAACCGATCCGGCGGAGATCCGGCGCGCGGCCTGGCTGGCGCGGCTGCTGGGGCTGCCCTACCGGGCGGGCCTGCTGAAGGCGATGCCGTCGGCACCGCTCGAATCCGGCCTCTGGTACCTCCTGGTCGACGACTGCCCCGACGACGAGGCGCAGACGGTCTTCGAGACGGCGGAGCGGCTGCTGCCACTGGCCGACCTGCGGTCGCCACCGGCGGACTGCCTCGGATTCGGGGCGGGCCACGAAGCGGACCAGTGTCTGGACATGGTCGTCAGCCGGCTCGACCGCCATCCCGGCCTGGGCCGTGCCCTGCTCGTCACGGCCCTGCGGAACCACACGTCCCGCAACCGCCGGATGGCCGTACGCGCGCTACAGGCGTGGCCGGTGGAGCGGTGGCCCCCGGCCGTGGTCGACGTGCTGCGGGCCGCGCACGCCGAGGAAGGGGTGGACGACCTCCGGGAGAAGTTGGCGGGGCTGCTGCGCGCGGAGATCGCGGGTTTGCCTGATCCGGCCGTACGGGGATCTTGAAGGGATGGAACAGATACGCCACAACGTCCCCTCCGGCTCCCCTTTCGAGGCGGCCATCGGCTTCTCCCGCGCCGTGCGCAAGGGATCCCATGTCGTGGTCGCCGGTACGGCCCCGATCGGCGAGGACGGCACGACGGTCGCGCCCGGCGACGTATACGCGCAGACCGTGCGGTGCCTGGACATCGCGGAGGCGGCCCTGGAGGCGGCGGGCTCGTCGGCGGCGGATGTCGTACGGACCCGGATCATGCTCACGGACATCACGGCCTGGCGGGACGCGGCCCGCGCGCACGGCGAGCGGTTCGGGGAGATCCGGCCCGCGTGCACCTTTGTCGAGGTGTCCCGGTTCATCGAGCCGGAGTGGCTGGTGGAGATCGAGGTCGACGCGGTACTCGACGCGTAGCGGACGGCTCCGGGTGCCCGGCCGCGCGGCCGGGCACCCGTCGCGCGACGCGGATCAGCGCACCCCGAGCCGGGCCGCGAGCCATGCCGTGGTCTCGGCCTCCGCCGCCTCCATGACGGTCAGATGGGTCGCCGCCGGGTACTCCCGGTACGTCACCGGGGAACCGGCCTTCCGCAGGGCGTCGGCGTACGCGGCCACCACCGGCGCCTGCACGATCTCGTCCTTCGCGCCCTGCCCGATGAAGAGCGGCCGGTCCAACCGGACGACGGGCACGTCGGTATGGCGGCGGAGGGCGTTCAGCAGCCCGGGGGCCGTCTCGGGCCGCTGCTTCCAGACGTTGTCGTCGTTCAGACCGGCCCGCGCGACCTCCTCGAAGAGGCCGGAGAGGCACTTCTCCCGGGCCGCCGGGGCGAGTGCGCGGGCCTTGGCCGAGAACAGGCCGCTGTAGTCGTATCGCGGACCGAGTGCCCGCAGTCCGTCCGTGACCAGCGGATACAGCGCCGTCCGTATGACCCGTTCCTCGGACGCGGAGTGCGAACGGTCGCTGACGAGACGGGACATGGTCGTCGGCGGCGCGGTGGCGACGGCGCCCCGGTAGTCGAGTTCGGGGGCGTAGCGGGTCGCGTACACGGCCGTACTGATCGCCGCGTGGCCGCCCTGCGACTGGCCCGTCACGACCCAGGTCCCCGAGGTCCCGATCCCGGCCTGCCGGGCGGCGCGCACGATGTCGATCGTGCCGTACGCGGCGCTGCGGGCGTGCAGATAGGGGTGCGGCCCGGGGGTGCCGAGCCCTTCGTAGTCGGTGGCGACGACGGCGACGCCGCGGTGGAGCCAGCCCCGGATCTCGGGATTTCCGGCGAACTCCCGGGCGTCGACCCGGCTGGGGGCGCAGATATCGGCGTTCCCGACGGTCCCGTGGGCGAGGGATATCACCGGCCAGCCGCCCTTCGGGGGCTTCCCGGCCGGGGCGAAGACCATTCCCGAAACGGTGACGCGCCCGCCGTCCGCGCCGGTGGAGGTGTAGGTGACCACGTGACCGGGCCCGCCGTGCGGCCGGGCCGACGCGGGCAGTTCGACCGCCTTGAGCAGCCGCCCGCTGCCGGGCGCGGCCCGTACCGCCGTCCCGTCCGCCGCGGCGGGCGGCTTCGGCGCCGCCGTCGCGGAAGCCGTCGCGGATGTCTTCGGGGACGCGCCCCGGGACGCGTCGGCGGACTTGGAGCCCTCCCCCGTACAGGCGGCGACGGTGGCGGCGAGCGCGCCGACGGCCAACAGCCGGGAGCCGACGGCGACGGCCCGGCGGGGCCGTTTCGGTCGTACAGAGGTCACAGAGGTCCCTTCGCGAAATGCGGTCGAGTACCCCGGGGGCGGCCGTGCACAGCGCCCCCGGCTCATGATCGTCACGCGACGTACCGAACGGTAACCGCCGTACGGCACGGTCCTGAAGGCCCCGGGAGACCGATCGCGGGGTCGTCCCCGATGACGACGCCCCCTTGATGCCTCGTCCTCGTGGCGCACAACCGAAGGCCGCGAATTCCCCTCCGCGCGCGGGCCGCCTACGGCCTCGGGACCCGGACCCGGCGCCGCGCCTCCACGAACCTCCGGGCCGCGGCCACCGTCTCCCGGCAAAGTTCCTCGTCCGATTCGGCCCGAGCCGTGTCCAGACCGACGACCTCCATGCCGCAGGCCATCAGTTCCCCCAGCGAGTCGGGAAAGCGCAGGGCCTCGGCGATCTCCCAGTAGAGGAGACGGGCACCGAAGACCGGATCGAGCGTCCCGTCGGCGATCTGCGCGGCAACGCGCTCGGCCATCGCCCACTTCGCCTCGACGGGGTCGGCGGGCGGCTCCCAGCGCAGCCCCAACTCGTCCAGCATCTCCTCGAAGAGGCCCCGCGCCTCGGGCTCCTCGTGCCGGAGGAGCCCGGCCAGGGCGGGGAGCGAGGGGGAGTCGATCCCCACGAGCAGCGCGTCGACACCGGCCCGGATGAGCCGGTCGGCCCCGGGGGTACCGAACACGCCCTCCCAGGCCAGCTCGTTCAGCCGCCGCAGCACCTCGTCCCGCTCCATCGGCCCCCCTTGCCTTGTCCACCGACACCGGCAGGCTCGCATGTCCACGGACCCGAGGGCTATCGAGTTCCGGGCCCGTCCGGCGTGCGGGGCGCCTACCCGACCGTGCTCCGGAGCATCACTTCGGCTCTATCGCGGGCCGTCGCATCGCCTCGTACACCTCACGCACCACCACCGGTCACCACTTCTACCTGCTGAACGGCGGCAACGCCGTCAACTTCCTGCACGGCGCCAGTGTCGGTCCTTTCATCTTCCTGGTTCAGTCCGAGATCCTCGCGGCTGTGTGCCTGCTGGCCCGAGGAGGTCTGAAAGCGGCCATGCACGAAGTTCCCGCAGAGGACCGGGCCGCCATCGCGGCTACCTGGCTCCGCTACTACAACAGGTGATCCCATGCCCATCACGGCCGACCACATCCGCGCCACCCTCACCCGGTACACCACCGCCCACCCCGAGGACGCGCCCGCACTCGCCCCTCTGCACGCACTCCTCGACGGAGGCGCGGACGTCACGGCGCGGTCCGAGGTACGCGGGCACGTCACCGCCGGGGCCGTACTCGTCAACGAGTGGCGCGAAGCGCTCCTCATCCACCATGTCGCCCTCGACCGGTGGTTGACCCCGGGCGGCCATCTGGAATCCGATGACACGGATCTGATGAACGCGGCCCTGCGCGAGCTGTTCGAGGAGACGGGTATCGGCGTCGGAGTCGCGCCGGTCGGCTCCGTACCGATTCATGTCGACATCCATGACATCCCGGCCAACGCGGCGAAGAACGAACCCGCGCACTGGCACGCGGACTTCCGGTACGTCTTCCGCACCCTCGACGACCGGCACGCGGTATCACTACAGCAGGAAGAGGTCACGGACTACGCCTGGCGGAACGTCGAGACGATCGCCGACCGCAAGCTGCGATCCCGAGTGCTCGCCGCCTTGATCTGACCGCTTGGGCCGACGGTGCCGCCCACGCGGTACAGCGGACCGCGGCGGGCCCGTCCGGTGGAGTCGTGCCGGACGGGCCCGGTCGTGGTCGGGCGGTTCAGCGTTTGAGCGTGAAGGCGAAGTCCCCGGTCAGCCTGCCGTCCAGCCGGTCGGCGGAGACGAGGTTCCCCTCCTTGAGGAGCCGTTCGACTTCGGCCCGGGGCAGTCCGCACCCCTCGGCGATCAGCCGCACCGGCCGGACCGGGATCCGGGCCCCGAACCGGACCTCCACGTCGATCACCGTCCGGCCGGGGTCGACCGGCCCTCCGGTGTCGAGCCGCCAGGCGTCGTCCCAGTCGAGGGCGATCCGGTTACGTCGCCGTACGCCCGGATCCTGGAGCAGTTCGGCGGCGAGGCCGGGATCGTTGGCGTGCAGCCGGTCCAGCAGCCCGGGGCGTACGGCGCGGACGTTCATCCGCTCCAGGACCGTGAGCTTGGCCGTGGTCCCGCAGCCGGTGCAGAGCACCAGGAGCCAGGCGTCGAGGAGTTTGTGGTGGGCGTTGACACGGAACTTGCCGTTCGCCCGGAAGTGTCGGGCCGCGCAGTCATGGCAGCGAAGGCGGACGAGTGGCAGACGGGTGGGGGTGACCACCCAGGTTTCGAGCACGGGGATACACCGTTTCTCGTGAGAAATCCGCAGCAAGAAGCAGCACGGCGCACAGCGGCGACGCGCGACAGATCAGCGCTTGGGAGGTCTCACACGAGATACAACGGAACGCCCTTGCCTCGACATCACGGAACGTCGGCACGGTACGGGTCCCGGCGCCCCCGGCTCCACCGGTTTTCGGGCCTTCACCGGAGGGCGCGGCCCGTGCGCGCGACGCGGGCGTACCTTTGGGCACATGGCTGTTGAGCACCTCGGGGAGCGGCTCGCCCGCCTCCGCCGGATCGCCGGTCTCACTCAGGAAGCCCTCGCCGAGCGAGCGGGCGTCTCCGTCGACGTCGTGAGAAAACTCGAACAGCAGCGCAAGCACAGCGCGCGGCTGCCCACCTTGCACGCGCTCTCCCACGGCTTGGGCATGGAGCTGACGAGCCTGCTCGGGGATCCGCCGGGGGTGCCGTCGACCGGGGAGGCGGACCCTCCGCAACTGGTCGGGCACTTGGCGATCCGGCTGGGAAAAACGGATCTCGCGCTCTCGGCGCTCGAACGGGCCATAGGCGCCGCCGGGGACTCGGACGACCCCTTGCTGGCACCGATGATCAGCAACTCCGTCGCCTGGAACTACCAGCGGCAGAACCGGCTGGACGACGCCGAACACCTGGCGGTCCGCGCGGCCGACGCCGTCGAAAAGGTCACGGAAAGCTCCGTCGAACAGGTCCGGGTGTGGGGCGGCCTGGTGATGTCCGCCGCCACCAGTGCGGCCAGACGCGGGGACTACGACACCGCGAACCTGATGATGCTCGAAGCCGAACACGCCACCCGGCGGCTCGCCGCCCTGCCCGCCCCGGGCGACGCCCGGATGGTCTCCGTGTTCAGCCGCTCGTCGGTACGCATCGAACGCGTCCGCCTAGCCGTCCAGCACGCCCGCCCCGCCGAGGCGCTGACCCTCGCGAAGGGCATCCGCCTCGGCACCGACACCCCGCGTTCCTGGCGCACCTGGCTCCTCCTCGACGTGGCCCGGGCCCATGCCGACCTGGGCAGCCCCGAAGGAGCGGTCGCGGCACTGGAACGGCTCCACAGAATCGCCCCCGCCTGGATACGTCATCACACCCTGGCGGTCACGATCGTCAAGGACCTCCAGGCCGGGGGCAGGACACCTCCCGGCCTGCGCCGTATCGCCGACTTCCTGGGAGTGTCCAACTAGGGCTCTCAAACTAGGACGTTACGTCCCTGTCGAGCCGTGGGCCTTCCCGCGACGATCACCCCACGACGGTCCGGGCGGAGACGCCGCCCGGCGAAAGGGGTGTCCGATGACGAGTCAACTGACGCTGAACCATGAACTTCGCCAACAGGGGTTGGACGGGGTTCGTGAGGCGTTGGACGTGTTGGGGTGTTGGCGGGTGCGGGAGTGGTCGGGGGTGGTGCGGTTGGCGGGGCGGGTGGGGCCGATGGTGCGGGAGGCGTTTGTGGGGTCCGTGGTGGCGGAGTCCGTTCCCGGGTATACGCGGGCCGCCTTGGGGTGGTGTGTGGCGGACGCGCGGGCGTTGGGGCGGGCGTGGCCGCACGGGGAGCGGGCGGAGGAGTACGGGCCCGGGATCGCGGCGCTGGTG